>NZ_FRAH01000163.1 GCF_900142265.1 Anaerotignum lactatifermentans DSM 14214
GGAGCCGGAAACGGTGTGCGGTCTGCGGCGCGGCATTTGTCCCCAAATCCAACCGGGGAAAATACTGCCCCGACTGCGCCGGACGCATGAAGAAAATCAAAGCCGCCGAGAGAAAGCGGAAACAAAGGCAGAGATGTCACGCTTTAGAGCCTTTCAAACCCGCATAAATCAAGGCTTTTTTCGTGGGTGTCAAAGGGTGTGCGATACATTTATCCTTTTCCCCCGGAAACAGCGTTCTAAATGCGTACAAACGCCCCAAATCCACCCAAAGGAGGAACCATGTCAGACAACCGAAAATACTACTACCTCAAGCTGAAAGAGAATTACTTTGACGAGGACGCTATCGTGCTGCTGGAAAGTATGCAGGACGGTATCCTCTATTCCAACATTCTCTTGAAACTGTACCTGAAATCGCTGAAAAACGGCGGGAAGTTGCAGCTTGATGAAAATATCCCCTACACCGCACAGATGATTGCCACCATTACCCGTCAGCAGGTCGGCACCGTAGAGCGAGCCTTGCAGATTTTTATGAAGCTGGGGCTTGTGGAGCCGTTACAGAACGGCGCGCTGTATATGAGCAACATTGAACTGCTTATCGGCCAATCCTCTACCGAGGGGGAGCGGAAACGGCGGGCAAGGCTGGCTTTGCAGGAGCAGAAAGCCTTGCCAAAGGCCGGGGCGGACAAATGTCCACCATATCAAGCGGACATTTGTCCACCAGAGATAGAGATAGAGAAAGAGATAGAGATAGAAAAAGAGAGAGAGCGAGAGTTAGATACGGGACAACCCGCCCGCGCCGCCTATGGCCGGTATGAAAATGTCTTTCTTTCGCAATCAGAACTGGACGGGCTGAAAGCAGACCTGCCCGACAAGTGGAACTACTACATTGACCGGCTATCCTGCCATATCGCGTCCAGCGGCAAGCGATACCGCAGCCATGCCGCCACAATCTACAAATGGGCGCAGGAGGACGCAGCCAGGAAAGCCCCGAAAAAGGGCATACCAGACTACTCATGCAAGGAGGGCGAGAGTTTATGAAGAACGAAATCAACGCTGTTTTGGAGAATATGACGA
>NZ_FRAH01000162.1 GCF_900142265.1 Anaerotignum lactatifermentans DSM 14214
CCGCAGACAGCGCGGCGCGTATGGTCTGCCGCAGCTTCTCCTTGTTCGTTTCAAACTTGGTCTGCCGGGGCGTGATACCGCCTGCAATCATGGGGACGTTCTGCCTGTCCAGCTTGGCCTGTCCTTTTTTCTGTGCCCAATACTCCCGGTCGGTCACGCGGTTCTTACTGCCGTTCAAGAGGTCGATTTGGTAAAGCCCCTCCCGGTGGCACATCTCCATGACTTCGGACTTGAAGTAGCGCAAGGCTGCGTCGGTACAGCGGTGCTTGCAACCGGCCTTTGTATCGGCTGGCCTGTCCATGTAGGGCAGGAACGGCACTTCCTCTATCCGCAGGCTGTTAATGACGATATGCACATGGATATTGCCGCTGTGGTTATGCCCGTCCGGGTGGGTGCATACAAGGGCTTGGTGGCCGGGGAAATGCTCGTCGCAAAACTTCTCACCCAATGCCTGCGCCCGGTCTACGGTCAAGCCGTTGTCCGGTCCGTCCCGTGGGTCAAAGCTGATGATATAGTGGTGACTTTTCACATCTTCCCGCCGCTGGTTCTTCCCGTAGCGGAGATTTGCCCGCATACAGGCAACGGCAAAATCTTCCCCGCCGCAGTTCAGCGTGGACAGCCGGTAGTCCTCGCGGGGGATAAGCCTGCCGTTTTCATCAAGGACGGGCTTCATGGTAAACTCGTCATGCTCAAAAAGCAGGTATTGTTCGGCGGCTCCATAGTCGGCGTTTTTAGAGTTGATATGCTTGAGTGTTGCCAACCGCTTCACCTACTTTCTGTAAGACTTCATACTTGAGGGCGGCAAGGTCGGCTATGGCAGCGCGTACTTCGCCGGAGAGGGCGTTGTAGGGTGCGCCGTACTCGTTCAGATACCGGGCTATCTGGTTGAGGTTGCCGCCAATCTTGCCATACTCGGCGGCCAGCTTCCCGACAGCGGAAAGCAGTTCATCATTGACCGCCGACACATGGATTACGGGGCGTATGGTCGCCCGCCGTATCGCCTGCCGGAGAAATTCCGACTGGCTGATACCATAGGGCGCAAGCCGCGCTGTGAAGTCGGCGTATTCATCTTCGGACAGCCGGGT
>NZ_FRAH01000158.1 GCF_900142265.1 Anaerotignum lactatifermentans DSM 14214
AAAGATTTGGCAGTCAACATGGATGGCTGTTATATCGACTTGATGGAAGGCGAGTACATCATTAACGTGCTGGAACCCAAACGCTGGGAGGAAGACAGCGGTTCAGTGCTGCCAAGGCATATCTCATTCCTTCGTGATTTTTTTCGTGCCTATAAAGACTTTACCAGTGCGGAAATCGATGTGCTGGAGATATTTCTGGAAAAGCTGTACGAAAGCAAAGGTATTACAGAACATACTGACTTTTCAGAATTAAAACATACAGACTACCCAGTGCTGTCAGATTTATATCATCTGGCAGAACAGGAACTGAACCAATATGAAGAAAGGAGGGGGAATATTTACACCAGAGAAACGGTCAGGGATTTATGCTTGAAACTGAAATCCATATGCATTGGTGCTGACAGTAAGTTTTTCAACGGACACACCAATATCACAAGCAATCGCTTTATCTGCTTTGGCACAAAGGGCATTACAGATGCGGATACGGCGATACGAAACGCTATGCTGTTCAATGTCCTTTCTTTTATGTCTGATGCCCTGTTGTCCAAAGGGAATACGGCGGCATTTATTGATGAGCTGTACTTGTTTTTGACTAACATGACTGCCATCGAATACATCCGAAACGCCATGAAGCGTGTGCGTAAAAAAGGCAGTGCAGTCATCATTGCCAGCCAGAATATCGAAGACTTCAACAGAGCTGATGTGAGAGAAATGACAAAACCCATGTTTGCCATTCCAACACATCAGTTTTTGTTTAATCCAGGAAATATCTCCAAGAAGGAATATATGGAAATGCTCAGGCTGGATGATTGTCTGTTTGACTTAATCAGCAGTCCTTTAAGAGGTGTCTGTGTGTTTCGCCATGGCTCAGAAGTTTACCATCTGGTGGTAAAAGCACCGCAGTATAAAGAGGATTTGTTCGGAAGTGCAGGAGGTAAGTAGAAGTCAAAAAGAAAAAACACTAAACCTATCAAAAAGAAAAAACATAAAAGGGAGAGATTTACATGATGAAAGACGCAAGAGATGAAGACTTTGAATTAGCAGAAATTGATAATGTGGTGGTGATTTTTACCAATGCACGTATTGATCGAGATACGGTGCCTTTTGATTTATACTGCTATGATGTCAGAGAGTCAGAGGGCTTTAGTGGCGATCCAGTTACGCTGGAGAAGGTTGTT
>NZ_FRAH01000154.1 GCF_900142265.1 Anaerotignum lactatifermentans DSM 14214
CCCTTTATGGTGGTGCTGCCCTTATCCAGTATTTCGGCTATCTCCGCGATTGGATAGATAATATATATCCTGCCCTCATCGTCCTGCCACTTGTTCTTCTGGGAGAGTGTGGAACGGTCTAACAGCAGCGAATACAGCAGCTTGGCGGTCTGGGAAATCTCCATTTTCAGCAGGAAACGGGGGTAGGGCAGATAGATAGGCAGCGGCGTGTCTGCCATGATATAATCAGCGATAGTATCACCTCCCTGTGTTTGGGTTGATTTTGGCGGTTTGTCACGCATTAGAACGCCGTTTCCGGGGGAAAAGGATAAATGTATCGCGTACCCTTTGACACTCACGAAAAAAACCTTGATTCATGCGGGTTTGAAAGGCTCTAAAGCGTGACATTTCTGCCTTTGTTTCCGCTTTCTCTCGGCGGCTTTGAGTTTCTTCATGCGTCCGGCGCAGTCGGGGCAGTATTTTCCCCGGTTGGATTTGGGGACAAATGCCGCCCCGCAGACCGCACACCGTTTCCGGCTCCCCCGGTACAAGAGGGCTGCGGCCAGTTCCCCGTCAAGGGGCAGGACAGCCACACGGAACCAGCGGCACATGAGGGAAAGGGAAATGCTTTGGACGCACACGCAAGGCTCCCCGTCGTCTAACAGCAGGCAGTTTCCCTCGTCGTAGTTACAGCACTCATGTACCAGCCGCCGCGCCCGCCGGTGCTGGCGGTAGTCCATGCGGGGCAGGTTATCGCTCATGGCTCTGCTCCTTTCTGCGGTGGGGTTCCTCCCGGCGCAAAATCTGGTCGATGTTCCGCTTGACGGTCTGCAACTCCTTGAACCGCTGTTTCTGTTCGTGGTAGGTGTTATACAGGCCGTCTTTCTCGGAGATAAGCTGCTCGATCTCGGCCTGCAACGCTTTCCGGGCGGGCAGCTTGGTGATGCCATGCGCCTTGAAATACCGGGCGGCGGCTTCGGCTATGATAAAATCGCTCTCGTTTGCCTGCCGGTAGGCGGCGCGGGCTTTCTCGGATTTCTGCGCTCTCAGCCCGTCGCGGGCGGGCTTGGTCTTGGCATAGGCAAGTACCTGTCGCTGCAACTCCTTTTTCCCTTGTAGCTTCGTTTCCAGTGCTTTCAGTTCGCCGCTGGTCTGGCGCATTTCCTGATAGGCGGTATCAACGGCGGCTTCTAACTGCTCCGGGGAAGTAAAGCCGTATTCCTGATACACATTCAGCGTCGCGGCCATTTGTTTGAGGTTGTGCATGGTCGCCCAGCGTTCATAGCCCCGGCCTTTGCCCTCGGCCA
>NZ_FRAH01000149.1 GCF_900142265.1 Anaerotignum lactatifermentans DSM 14214
TTTACCGGCTGACCATTGAAGCTGTTTCCACCTGCCGCATAGCTGTAGCGGATCAGCTTATAAAATGTAGCTGCTCTCCTCACATCGCCCAGTTCCGCCTGTGTTGTAATCAGTTCTTTGTACTCACCAAAATCGATTGGTGAAAGATAAATCTTAGCCAGTGCCATTTCTTCTGTCTGATATGGCAGTGAAAAATCTTGCTTTCTATGCCAATCCAGCATCAGATCAAACTCTGCTCTGCTGTTCAGCGGCAAAAAACCAAGCTCTTTTACAAAGCTCATGGGCTTATGCTTTACCACATGGAACATATTGGTCAGATTGGAATTGGCGTCGTTATACACCTCGAACCTTTCCGGCTTTTTGGCGAAAAGCACCCAACCAGCACCACCGAATACTTCTACATATTTATCATATTGCGGTGGGAAACGTGCAATGAGGAACTCACGCATCAATCGTTTTCCACCGATCCATGGGATCATGCTGTTTACCATATTTCATCGCCTCACTTCTATGAGCCTTTATCCATTTTAATCCCTTCCTTTCACAGCTTCATTTCATAATCATCGCTTTGTTCGTTTTCGTCTGTTGATTCCTGACCAATCTGCACCATTTCATAGTAAGAAGTATCCTCCACATACACACCATGAATGATTTTACTTTTATGTGTTTGCATATACTCCCGGCCTATTTTTGTGTAGTCAAGATACGGCAACACTTCATTAGGAAATGTCGTGTCAAAAAGTTCATTTTCCACCAAAAACTCACCTAACTGGTTTTCATTTTGAATGCCGTTTACCACGCAGACTTCCGAAAGATGGTCCATCAGGTTGATCATTTCTTTTACAGTTCTCGGTTCTTTTAATTGAAGCGTCAAGCCATATACACGCTGCATTTCCTCTGGCAGTTTTTCAAATCTGCTAAACACTTCGTTGAGCCGAAAAATATCTATGTCTTGTCTGGGCATCCTTTCAAAAATTTCTGTCAGTACACTTGTTTTTTCAGAACCGCAATAAATCTCACCAATATCACAGTTTTTCATATCAATACCGTTGTCTTCAAAAAACTTCTTCAGCCCTTCCGAATCACATGGCAAAAACGCTGTGAGATAACTTCCATACTTTTCGCTGTCTGGTCTTTCTATCTCCACAGTGCAAAGTGACTTTTCTCTTTCTTCCTCGCTTAAGTTTGGCGGATAGCAGCTGTACCAGTTTTCTGTATACTGCCAGAAATAACTAATATCCTGATAGTGCTGATATATGATTCGATTTTTCGGCTCTTTGGCTGCAATATGCTCTAATCGTTTCCAAAACCTGTCTTCTGCTTGTGGTCCGCCGCCATGCTCTGCTAAATCCTTGATGCTTTCCTGCAGTGCTTGTTCCACATCTTTTCTTAACTGATTTTGCTGTTTCTTATCTGGAAGCTGTATGCCTTCCACAATTCTTTTCTGCATTTGCTTTATCACTTCATTCAACGGCTACACCTCCTTTGCAATTTTTTCTGTCTTTGTCAAATCTCATAAATGGCTTCTTCAAGGCTTTTGGGCTGCTTATCTTTTAATTTCTCTCGATAAAGCATCAATTCATCTTCTGGCAATGCAGAAAGAAGACCAGCAAAAACATTCAGTTCAAAAATATTGATTCTGCTGATTTCCAAAGAACACAAAAACTCTTGTGCTTCCTCCACATCACAATCTACATCCGAAATCTCGCAGTCATCCAACGATTCCATTTCTGCCTTCTGAAGAGCAATCCAGATTTCATTTTCTTCTACCGGAAGCACCAATCTGACACAGAT
>NZ_FRAH01000148.1 GCF_900142265.1 Anaerotignum lactatifermentans DSM 14214
AAGGAAGAAGAAATTATGCCAACAGAAGGAATTTTACACCATGAGGAAGGCATTGATATTTTGCCTGGCAATATCGAGCTTTCTGGTTTAGAGGTATCTTTAGTTAATGTTATGAGCAGGGAACAGATTTTAAAGCAGTATGTATCACTGATAAAAGATAGGTATGACTATATTATCATTGATTGTATGCCTTCACTTAGTACATTGACGATAAATGTACTTTCCTGTGCAGATAGCGTTATGATACCTGTGCAGGCGGCTTATTTACTTGTAAAAGGCTTGGAACAGTTAATCAAAACCATCTCAAAGGTAAAACGCCACTTAAATCCTAAAATTGAAATTGAAGGTATTTTGATTACAATGGTGGATAGCAGAACGAATTATGCAAAGGATATTACAACAATGCTGCGAGAAGCTTATGGAAGAAATATAAAAATTTTTGAAAATCATATTCCGATGTCTGTAAGAGCACAGGAGGCTTCTACACAAGGAATAAGTATTTTTCGTCATGATCCAAAAGGAAAAGTTGCACAAGCCTATCAGACACTAACAGAGGAGGTAATAGGAAGTGAAAAATGGTGTAAGCAATATTAAACTGACAAGCTATGATGATTTGTTTGGTACAAATGATGCGGAACAACAAGGGAAAAGTGTTATAGAAATAGATGTTTCGGAGCTACACGAATTTCCAGACCACCCTTTTCGTTTTGAGATGGATGCAGAGATGCAGGAACTGATGGAAAGCGTAAAAAAGTATGGAGTCCTGGAACCAATCTTGGTTCGAAAGAGAACACAAGGTGGATATGAAATCATATCCGGGCATAAAAGAACATCAGCCTGTAAAGCAATTGGACAAAATGTCATTCCGGCAGTAGTAACAGATTGCGGTGATGATGAAGCAACGATATTGATGGTGGATTCTAATATTTATCGTAGAAATATTCTTCCCAGTCAGAAAGCAAAAGCCTATAAAATGAAATATGAGGCACTGAAGCATCAAGGGGTACAAAATGGTTTACATACGCTGGAACAGATGGGAGAGGCTTTTGGTGAAAGCGGGAAGACAGTACAGCGATATATTTGGCTTTCCAGATTAAGTGATGATTTATTGGAATTGTTGGATCGCAAAAAAATGGGTATTGTCCAAGGAATTGCCCTTTCATTTCTAAATCAGGAAGAGCAGGACTGGATATTGGATATCATAGTGGACGAAAAGGTACAAATCAGTACAAAAGCAGCAGAATTGTGTAAAGAGTGTGCGCAGAACGGAACATTGACGCAAGAGAAGGCAAAAGAATTTTTATTAGATAGTCAAAAGAAAAAATCGGATGCACTCTCGATCAATAGGAACAGGCTGAAGTCATATTTTCCGTCTTCATACAGCAATGAGGATATAGAAAAAGTCATTTTTCAACTTTTGGAGGAATGGCAGCAGCGAACAGGAGGTGGAGAGGTTGGGCAAGGAAGAAGTATTTGACTATTACTATGGAACAGAGGCAGAACAATTTTTATTTTTCAGAATACCTCGTGTTTTGATACAAGATCCAAGATTCAAACAGGTGTCAACGGATGCAAAGTTGCTTTATGGATTGATGTTGGACAGAATGTCCTTGTCTATGAAAAATGGATGGCTGGACGAAGAAAATAGAGTCTATATCATTTATACGCTGGAAAATATCATGGAGGATTTAAATTGTGGAAAAGATAAAGGCGTAAAAATATTGGCAGAGTTGGATACTGTAAAAGGTATCGGCTTGATTGAAAGAAAGAAAAGAGGGCTGGGTAAGCCCTCTATTATTTTTGTAAAGAACTTTGCAAGCTTAGTAGTAGAGAAGAAAACAGAGGCGGAGAAGGAAGAAGATAGTATAAAAATTGTGAATGAAATCCAAAGTTCGGAAGAACCGA
>NZ_FRAH01000147.1 GCF_900142265.1 Anaerotignum lactatifermentans DSM 14214
GTGTATATCGTTTATTTGGTACTCCTTTTGGCATAAAAATCACCCCACTTGTTATTCAGTATATCATACTGTCTAACAAATGGGGTGCAGTTCATCATAAGGAATCCGGCTATTTTTGCATTTACATGAATGCTTGAAAATTATTTTGCCCAGTCATTGATAATGAGGGCAATCATTTCCATATCTTCATCTGTATTGTTTTCCATGGCATGCCACTGACCTACTTCGATGAGACAAACATCGCCAGGGTGAACAGTGGTTTTGGAACCGTCATTGTCTACGAATGTGCCTTCGCCTTTGATGATGGCATAAGGTTCAGTATTGCCGATGTGCTGATGCCAGCCAATGGAACTATGTGGTTTCAAGACAACTCTTGCATACATGGTTGCGTGTCCCATCAATTCTTCTTCTGTGAGGAAATGATGGATTTCTACGGTGCCGTTACCGCCTTTGAGTCCTTCTTTGATTACAACATTCTCTTTTCTTACCATGGTTCAATTCTCCTTTCTTATTTGAAACGTTGCGGCACTTTTGACACCTGAAAGGTCAAAAAGTGGTGTGTACTCCGATGTAGCCGCAGAGCGTTTTTGCACAAATCCGTTGGTTAAGCCGATTTCCAGAAAATATTCTGTGACTTTATCATATTCAAATGTGGTCAGTCTGCGAGAAAGATTCCGAAATTCTGTGGCGTGGTACATGGGGGTGTACTGGTTCAGCAGGGACACATAAGCGTCTTTTCCCAGATTTTCCCGTATCCAGTCCAAAACCCGAAAACTGTCTTTGTAATGCCCGGGCAGGACAAGATGCCGCAAAATCAGCCCTTTTTCCATGATGCCGTTTTCATCAAAAATATCGGCTTTTGTCTGTCTGCGCATTTCCAAAATGGCTGCTGCTGCGGTTTCAGCGTAATGGGGCACCTTGGAATACTGCACAGCAAGGGTATCATCCCAGTATTTGAAGTCCGGCAGATACACATCCACCAGTCCATCCAGCATCCGCAAGCCATCCAGACTTTCATAGCCGTTGGAGTTATAGACCACAGGAATGGAAAGTCCCTGTGCTTTTGCGTTCTCCAGTGCTTCTGCAATCTGCGGGATAAAGTGGGAAGCAGATACCAGATTGATGTTATGCAGTCCCCGGCTTTGCTGCTCCAGAAAGATTTCCGTCAGCCGTTCAATGGATATTTCCGCACCGAAATTCTCCTGACTGATGTCGTGGTTTTGACAGAAAACACAGCGCAGATTACAGTGAGAGAAAAAGACAGTGCCGGAACCCCTTGTGCCGCTGATGGGCGGTTCTTCCCATTGGTGGGCAGAAACCAGTGCCACTTTTGGCAGAGTACCTGCGCCGCAGAAACCAACTTTGCCAGATATACGGTCTGCGCCGCAGTTTCTGGGACAAACGGTGCAGTGCTGCAAAGCCTGTTGTGTGCTCAGATTCATGTATTTTGGCTCCTTTCTGGTGGTTTTGTCATGTGAAACCGCCAGAGGGAGGCTGCACAAACCGACAGGCTTATTTTACCATGAATCACAGCAGTTTCCTATAGAAAAATGTCAATTGCCATGTTAAAATGCAGAAGAAAAGAGAATTGGGTCAAAACAAAGGGGGAAGCGGCATGGAAACATACAAAACCGTTTTGAAAGAAGTGCGGATCAGAGATGAAGTATATTGTGATTGCTGCGGCAGAAAGATTGATGCAGAACGGGAAGATTATCTCCATCTGGAAAAACAGTGGGGTTATTTTTCCAAAAAAGACGGGGAAAATCATGTGCTGGATATTTGTGAAGCATGTTATGATAAATGGCGCAGCAGTTTTGCAGGCGCAAAATAAGATTTTGGCAGGGGATAGCCCCTGCTTTTTCTTTGGAGGAAAAGAGGAACCAAACGGCGTTTTTTGCGGAAAAATGACAGTTTTCGCGAAAATGTTCTTTCTGCAAAGAACTTTGTTTTTCTTTGAGATTTGGGCGTTTTGTAGGATTACAATACATGTGTTACAACTGAATATTTAAAAAGCGAGGATAGGCTCACTTTGTGTTATATTTGAATCACCACAAAACAAAAA
>NZ_FRAH01000146.1 GCF_900142265.1 Anaerotignum lactatifermentans DSM 14214
GTATTTTTGTTTTGTGGTGATTCAAATATAACACAAAGTGAGCCTATCCTCGCTTTTTAAATATTCAGTTGTAACACATGTATTGTAATCCTACACATTTTTGTATGTTATTTAGGGGTTTTTCTTGTTTTTTCCTGAAAAAAATGATAAAATATTTTGGTGAAATTTATTCAAGGAGGGTTATGAATGTCTGGACATTCTAAGTTTGCGAATATTAAACATAAAAAGGAAAAAAATGACGCTGCAAAAGGTAAAGTATTTACCATGTTGGGTAGAGAAATTCAGGTTGCAGTAAAAGCTGGCGGTCCTGATCCCGCAGTCAATGGCAAACTGCGTGATGTAATCGCAAAATGTAAATCTAACAATATGCCCAATGATACTATCGAAAGAAGTATCAAAAAAGCAGCTGGTAACGAAGAAGGCGTAGAATACGAATTGGTAACATATGAAGGCTATGGTCCCAGCGGTGTAGCAGTTATCGTAGAAGCGCTGACAGATAACAGAAACCGTGCAGCTGCTAATGTTAGAAATGCCTTTACAAAAGGTGGCGGCAACATGGGTACCAATGGCTGCGTATCTTTCATGTTCGACCAGAAAGGTCTGATCGTGATTGATAAAGAAGAAGTAGAAATGGATGAAGAGGAACTGATGATGGCTGCTCTGGATGCAGGCGCAGAAGACTTTGCTGCAGAAGAAGACAGCTACGAAATCACAACTTCTCCTGATGACTTCTCCGCAGTACGTGAAGCACTGGAAGCAGCAGGCATTCCTATGGCAAGTGCAGAAGTAACAATGATTCCTCAGACATACACAGAATTGAAATCTGATGAAGATATTAAGAAAATGAACAAATTACTGGATATGCTGGATGATGACGATGATGTACAGAATGTATATCATAACTGGGATGAGTGATCAAAATAGATGACATAGCCACAAAGCCAGTAAAATCAAGGCTTTCAGCGGTTTTTGAGGGCGGTTTTCAAAGCCCCAAAAAATCCAATTTTATAGATGACATAGCGTTTTTGGAGTCAAAAAAACGATTTTGAGGCAGTGAGATGGAAAAAATCTCACTGCCTTTTTTCGTTTCTGAAAATCGACAAAAAGTGGTTTCAAAAAAAATAACCATTTTTTGAAAGAAATTTGAAGTTTGTGAAAAAGAAATAAATTTTATTTTGAAAGAAACTGTATCTTTATTGATATAGTTCGAAATATATTTTTTAAAAGAGAGGAGGAATTCAGATGTAATAAAAAAATAAATTTATTTTGTGAAAACCAACTAAATTAAGTAACCTTCAAAAAATGAAAAGAGGAATGAGAATGAAGGAAAAAGAAATCAAAGTGCTAAAAGTAAAGCCACATGAACATCCTGAAGTCTATATGCTGAAAAATACATTGGAAGCTATGCAAGAAGCAGTGGGAGGATACATTGACATCGTAGGATTAGATGACAGTGTATGCATCCTATTAAATGATGAGGGAAAATTGATAGGCTTGGAAGGCAACAGGAGAATCGGCAGCGATATCATCGTTGGCGATTTTTTTGTTTGCGGCAGTGATGAGGAAGGAAACCTGACATCATTAAAAGAGGATGACCTGATTGCTTACACAATGCTTTTTTATGAGCCACAGGAGTTTACAAAAGAAGAAATTGAAGAAACAGCAGTGATCGAATTTTACACATTTGAATAAAAAGGAGGATTTTATTATGAAAAGAACAAACACCACATCCGAAATCAGAGAGTACACCACAAATGTAGATGAACCTATCGTAATCTCCAGAAGTCTTCTGGAAGAAGCAGGTATCAATCCTTATGCGGACATCAATATTCATCTGCAGAACGGCTCCATCCTGATTCAGCCGAAAAGCATTCTGGGAAGACTTCCAGAGGAACTGCTTTTGTTCTATGAGGAAATGGGCTTTTCCAGACAAACGGTAGAAATTGTTTTGAACAAATATGCCGAAGAAGCCGGAGGTTTTGATGAATTGCAAAGAAAATTGCAGGAAGAAGTCAAACAGGAATGATAAAGGTGAGAAAATGCGAAAAATAACAGATTTAAGAGGAATCAAAGATACCGCCAAAGTATTCCTGCACATGAATATAGAAGAAACAAAGTTTTCG
>NZ_FRAH01000137.1 GCF_900142265.1 Anaerotignum lactatifermentans DSM 14214
CCCCCGCCATTCTCAACGAGTTTATCAGCAGGATTGAAGTGCATGAGCGCGACCAGAAAAGGGCGAGATACGCAATCCAGCACATCAGCATATATTTCAACTATATCGGCAGATTTGAGAACGAAGTAACGCAGCTTGCAGAGCCGACAGAGCAGGAAATCCGGCAAATGCGGGAAGAAATCGAAGAAGCCAAAAAGGAAAAGAGCCGCGCCTACCACCGGAAGTATTCAAGGGAGTACCGGGCGCGAAACCTTGAAAAGCAGCGGGAGTATGAGCGTATCAAGGCGCGGGAATACCGGGCAAGGAGAAAGGCGCAGACCGCCGCCGCACAGCCCGCACAGTAAAACAGAATAACCGACAACCAAGAGGGATTTTCCGGCTACGGGAAGTCCCTCTTTTGTGCCCGGAGAAAGGAGCTGCCTATGGCAGAACAGACCCCCGACAGTATCATCACGACGCAGAGAAACGGGCAGACTATTGTTGCGGAGTTATTTTTCAATCACAGCAGCACAGAAACATTCCGCGACAAGCTGCTCAAGACGATACTTGCCGACAGTTCGTGTTTATCTGCGTCTGACGGTCAAGAGCCGGAAAAATCGGAAATCTTGCGATAACAGCCGCCCCGACGATACATTCCACGTCCGGGCGGTTTTTATCGTCAAAAACGCCGTTTTCTCCAAGTCAAGAGCCGGAGAAAACACCCGAAAAATGCCCCTATTGCGTAACAGGGGCACAGAAAGGAGTTTGCATGAGAACAGGGCTTACCAAGCAGGAAAAGACCACCGATATTTGGTTTGACGAGAAAGACCCCCTTATCCATATCCGCACCCACAACACCGCCTTGAAAAAGCGTCTGCTTGCATACAGCCGCCGTTATCCGGCGATCTGCCAGCAGACTGACGCAGACCCGGAAACGGGCTGCATGGAGTTTGACATTGAGAAAGGCCGCTTCTCTTTCCGTCTGACCGCCCCATACAGCGAGGAACGGCGGGAAGCGGCGCGGCGGTATGCCAGAGAGAGCAACGTCGCCGACAGGCTGAAATAGAGTTGAAATGTTCATAGTTTTGTGCTATACTTTTTCTAAAAGCAGAGTAATACTGCGGAATTGATTGGAGGACAACACAATGGTTACATTTATGAGATTAAGATAAAACCGCGAGTTATGTTGCGGTTATCTGTATTGCATAACTCGCTTATTGAAGCAGAGATGTAATTACGGAGGAAAAACAAATGAATAATAATTTATCACGCTTTGCAGACAGCAAGGTTTATTTTCAATGCCCAATTTGCACAAAATCAATGGATATACAAGGCAATAGCCTAATTTGTAGACATGGACATTGCTTTGATATTTCAAGATATGGGTATGTAAATTTGTTGTTAAAATCATCGCCCAAAACCAACTACAGCAAGCGGTCTTTTGACAACCGGCACCAAATTTTGGAGTATGGCATGTATGATGTTGTGTTGGAGAAAATCATACAGTTTATTTCTGATACGCCATCTATAAGAAACATTTTAGATGTTGGTTGCGGCGAGGGTTTCTATGCAAGGCAGATACAGCAAAGAACAGAACGAAACATCTTTGCCTTTGACTTGTCAAGGGAGGCAATACAGATTGCATCAAAAAAAGACAAGCGCAAAGCAGTGAAGTGGTTTGTTACTGACTTATCAAAAATCCCTTTGAAAGACGGAAGTATGGATTGTATTTTAGACATATTTTCGCCTGCACACTACAAAGAATTTCAGCGATTGCTATCTCCTAACGGATATGTTGTGAAAGTAATTCCTACGAAAAATCATTTGAGGGAAATCAGGACTAAAGTGCAAGCACACTTGAAAAATCCAGATTATTCAAATGAGTCTGTCGTTGAATATTTTGAGAAATATCTTAAAACCATTTCAAGAGAAACGGTTTCAGCCACCGTACAGTTGTCATCAGAACAAAGAATGTCGTTTATTGAAATGACGCCGCTTCTCTTTTGCGTTGAAAAAGATTGCGTTGATTGGCGTACTCTCACACATTTGACAATCGAAGCTGATGTTTTAATAGGAATGTATTAAAGGGCGTATTGATATTTAATATTCCCATTTATTGAGCAGAACGGAGTAAACCAAACACCCTAATCAAAAGGACAGCCGAGGAAATCGACTGTCCTTTTTCTATGCCGACAGGTAGAAAGGAGTGACCACCCATGACGAAACCGAGAGAAAAAAAACGCGAGGAATTGCAAGCCGAGATTGAGGACGGGAAGAAGAAAATCCGGCAGCTTGAAAATCGGGAAAAGGTGTTGCGGCAAAAGTTATCCCAAGAGGAACGCCGGACGCGCAGCCACCGGCTGGTCGTCCGAGGCGCAGTCTTTGAGAGCATTGTGCCGGAAGCCAAGACCATGACCGATGAGGAAGCCGCCGCCTTTCTCCGGCTTGCCCTGACGAGCGAGGAAGCGCGGGCTTATCTGAAAAAACGCACCGAGGGCGGGAAAAGCGAATAATCCCTTTGGAACAAAGGGCGCACTTATACACCCTTGCGGGCGTGTGCGCTCTGCCGAGGGCGTATCTCCGCACAGGGAACTTTCCCCGCGCTCCGATATGGCGGCTTTGCCGCAACAAGGGGCTGCACCCCTTGCGCCGCTTACGCGGCTATCCCTGCACACCCACAAAAACAGT
>NZ_FRAH01000135.1 GCF_900142265.1 Anaerotignum lactatifermentans DSM 14214
TTTACTTCTGTTTCAGCAAATTTTTTGTACAGGTCTCTCAACAGTACTTGTTCCTTTGAATAGCCAAACTCCATAATTTGTTTCCTCCTTAAAAATCGGCAATAATTTTGTTATTATTCTAACAAATAACTATATGAGCAAAAACCGTGCCAACGATAATTTCCCATTGTTTTCACACTTTTTTTGGAAAATTCGCTGGTTTTTTGTCAGAATAAATGTTAGAATACTTGTAACTTTTTGTATTATAACACTTTTTCTAACAAAATGAAAGGGGTATTTGCCCATGAAATTGACAAAAGAGCTGTTTTTTTCTTCCAATTTGATACATCAGATCCTGGACAACACCAACGGAGGCATAAATGTGGTGGATACAGACGGGATTTTAGTATATGTCAACAATGTTTCAGCCAATTATCTGAACCAAAAGCGGGAAAATATGATCGGAAAACACATTTCCCAATTTTATCCTGCCGCCGTTCTTCTAACAGTGTTAGAAAATCATCGTCCCATTCTGGATAAAAAAATCCATCTGGTGCCCCCCAATAAATATGTTGTAAATTCCTATCCTATTTTTATGGACGGGGAATTTATGGGTGCTTATTCCATTTTCCAGGACATTCAGGAGATTGACCAGCTCAACAGCAAAATCAAGCATCTGGAAATGCAGGTAAGTCTGACAAAGCCCGAAGCCGATTTCCAGCACGTTGTCCACATGGGCACTATGCAGAACATCTACAAACAGGCAAAAAAAATCGTTGGCTCTTTGGGCGGCCCCCGTCATTCCATCATCACAGGGGAGTCCGGCACCGGCAAAACCATGCTGGCAAACCTCATTTATAACTACGCCAAACAGATTGGCGTTATCGGCAAAAATGCCCCTTTTATCGAAATCAACTGCGCCCAGTTCACCAACCCAGACATCGCCGCCATGGAAATTTTCGGCTCCGTGGAAGGTGCTTACACCGGTTCCAAAAAGAAAAAGGGGCTGTTCGAGCAGGCAAACGGCGGCATCCTCTTTCTGGATGAAGCCCACACCATCGAAAATTATCAAAACCTACTATTAAAAGCCATTGAGTCCGGCAAAATCCGCCGCATTGGTGACACGAAGGAAATCGACATCAACGTCATTGTCATTGCCGCTTCCACCAAAAACCTCCACGAAGTATTTCTGCCGGAATTGTACCAAAGACTTGCCCAGTATGAAATGCACCTGCCTGCTTTGCGGGAGCGTTCTCTTGCGGAAAAAGAAAATCTCTTCCGTCATTTTGTCATGCGGTATGAAAACGCCGTTGGGGAAGCCCGACACATTCGCTACCACGTGATTTTCACGCCGGAAGCGAAACATGCCATCCTCAACGCCGTTTACCCCAGAAACATTCGTCAGATGCGTGACGTCATCAATTACAGCATCGATGCTTCCTCTCCTCTGATTGAGGACATTGGGGAAAAAACGGAAATCACCACAGTGGTGGATATGGAACACATTCCCTTTGAAGCCGCAGAACAGCCGGAAACAGTGGAAAACAGCGAACCTGCCGCACCGGATGACAAAATCACCGACCAGATTGCTCAGTTTATCCAAGAACAGAACGCCAGCGGTCTTGGTCCCCGAAAAATCGCCCGTCAGTTGGAAGCCATGGGATTTCCCATTCCTTATTATAAAGTGGCTTATTTCCTGAAAAAAAATGTCTCTGCCAAAGAGGCAGAAACTGCGAGGACAACTGCCGCATTTTTAAGGTAAACTGAAACTGTCATTGACAAAAACAAATAAGGAGGAAACCACATGGACTGGATAGACAAATGGAATGAAGCCCTGGAAATGCTGGAAAAAAGCCTGACTGCGGAAATTTCTCTGGATGACATTGCCAGAACCGCCTGCTGTACAACCTTCCATTTTCAGCGTATGTTTTCCTATCTGGCAGATATGCCCCTTTCGGAATATATCCGCCGCCGGAAAATGACAAAAGCCGCCTTTGATTTGCAGAGGGGTGCAAAAGTCATTGATGTGGCGCTGAAATATGGATACCGTTCCCCAACGGCGTTCACACGGGCATTTCAGAGCATCCACGGCATCACCCCATCCCAAGCCAAGGCAAAAGGCGCGCCCCTGAAGGCTTTCCCGCCCATTCGGTTTCAAATGACCGTCAAAGGAGTGACTGCATTGGATTATCGTATGGAAGCAAAAGGTCCCCTGCGCATTGCGGGGATTTACACACCATTGGAAAAAGACATGGAGAAAAATTTCCAGACTGTACCTGCTTTCTGGCAAAAAGCTGCGGCAGACAATATCCTGCCGAAACTGATAAGCATCATGGAAATGCCTGCGGTGCTGGGAATTTCCGCCTGTCAGGAAGAAGAATGGAAATACTGGATTGGCGTCTGCACTTCCAAAGAAGTGGAACCGCCTTTGGAAATGCTGGAACTGCCTGCTGCCACATGGGCAATCTTTCCCGGCACAGGCCCTATGCCAAAGGCGTGTCAGGAATTGGAGAAACGGATTTTCACGGAATGGCTCCCCAATTCCGGCTATGAATATGGAAAAGGAGCAGATATAGAGGTCTACTATAACGCAGACCCTGCGGATTCTGTATTTGAAATCTGGATTCCCGTTGTGAAAAAAGCAGAACATATTTAAGGAAGCAAAAGGCATGTACCTGTTTTGAACAGGTCCAGTAAAAACGGACAATGACAAAAAGCCCCCTTATGTAGGATAATAGAACTACATAAGGGGGTCTCGCTATGTCCGGAAAAA
>NZ_FRAH01000133.1 GCF_900142265.1 Anaerotignum lactatifermentans DSM 14214
TGAAAAAGAAGAATGGTACTGGGCACAGCACTAAGCAGCTGTACTCGGCACTTTTCTTTATAAATTGTGTCCACTTTATTGACTATAGTCCATTCTTTAAACACCTGCTCATCAAACACAGTCACTCTATTCATCTGCTCTAATCTTCCGCACAGTTTTTGCGTGTAGTAGTCATAGGTGTTTTCTTGTGTATTTAAATACTTTAGTGCCGCACGTTTTAGCACTAACTGAAGCAACTCCTGCTGGTCATATTCTAATTCACCACTCTCCATCTTTTTAATCTCTCGATCAACACCTTTATATCTGGTGCTTTCTTTTATAAACTCTTTTTTAAGTGGCATTGTTAAAATGTCGGGGTTTTGTATCAGCCTGTTTAATATTATCATAAAGCCATAACTTACTTGTTCCTCTGTCACATGGATGTTTCTGCAGTCAATTCTGCTTTTGTTTGAAATATGCTTTGCACAATCCCATAAGAAGGCTTTCTTTTTTCTTCCGATTTTTCTCTTGTATCTTTTGTACTCTCTGCCGCATTCTCCACAAACCAGCATATCTTTAAGAAAATACTTTTCTTGATCTGCCAATGATGTGTAAACATCATCCTTACCAATCTTCTTTAATCGTTTTTCTCTAATTTCTTGTGCTTTTAAGTATACCTCTTTGCTGATTAGCTGAGGATACAAGCTATCTCCCATATACTTTGGATTAGTTAATAAAGTCTTCATATAACTGGATTTGATAGTCGGTAAAGGCAGTTGTTTTTTTTCTGCATACTGGATTAATTCAGGTAATAATTTGTACTGTGGTATTCCATTGATATAGTCATCAAATAACTTTTGTACATATAATCTTTCTGTCTGTTCCACAACAGCAATGCCTTTTTCCATTCGATATCCGTATAGTATTCGCCCAGTCATCTGCACTCCCCCTATGCGCTATAATATTCTGTCAGCATCAAACCATTTCTTAATATAAATACCAACTCATTGTTTGGCTCTACCACAATTTTTTCTACTATGCTAAGAAATACTTCTGAACTATATTCTTCCAAGAAATTTGGTCCTGTTTTTATCAGTTCAATCAATTGCTTTGTTTTTATGATCTCTGCTTGTATTTCTTCAGGATTTTCATAATCTTTAATTTGTTCTTTCAAGTCATCTATTTTTATTTTTACACAAGTGCTTTGTTCCATATAAAAAGCAGAGTCGATACATTGTTTTGCCATTGCCTGGTTCAATAATCGACTCTGCTTTGATAATTCCGCTATTTGATTTTCCAAATTCTCTATCTTTTCCTTTGTTTCACAACTTACTTTTGTTCGTTCCAATGTTTCCACAATGGGATACAGCAATTCTTTATATGAATTCTGCAGTTTATTCCACATGGTAACAAATCTGGTTTTGATCAATTCTTCATCTACTGCCTTCATTGGACAATAGTCTTTTGATTCAATATGCTCTTTGCAGCACCACTGATATTTTTTAATACCATTCTTTTTTGTATCCGTATGCCTTCTAAAATTCGATCCACAGCTCCCACAAACGATTTTTCCAGTAAAATCATACCTTTTACTGTTATCCACATTTTTTCGTTCTCGATATGCAAACAGATTTTGTACATTCTCAAACTCCGCTTTTGACACAATTGGCTCATGATTATCTTCTATCAGATACATAGCTCGTTCCCCATGATTTGCTTTTTGTTTAAACGGGAACCCCGTGGTATAGTATTTTTGGTACAGCATATCTCCACTATAAATTGTATTCTTCAGCATATCTCTTACTGTATGGGCACTCCATCTTGTACTTCCTGTACTGGTTTGCACTCGCATTTGTGTCAGTTTTTTCGCAATGCTCCAAGCTCCATTTCCACTTAAATACTCGTCATAGATAAACTTTACAATTTCTCCAGTAGTATCAATCACGATCTGGTTTTGCTCATTTCTGCAATATCCATAAGCTACATTTCCGACATTATAACTGCCTTCCAAAAATTTCTTCTGTATAGACCATCTTTCGTTTGTTGATATACTTTCCGATTCCGCCTGTGCGACTGCAGAGAAAATGGTCAGTAGCAGTTCACTTTGATCCGTAAGTGTATTTATGCCGCCTTCTTCAAAATATACACCAACATTAAGCGCCTTTAGCTTTCTGACTGCACTTACACTTTCCATTGCATTACGACCAAATCTGGTTATGCTCTTTGCCATAATCAGGTCAATTTGTCCATTTTCGCAATCCTGAAGCATTTTCTGAAAGCCTGCTCTTCCTTCAAATGTTGTGCCGCTTTTGGCATAGTCTGCGTATATTCCTACGAAAATCCAGCCATGCGTCTGCTTTATTTTTGATTCAAAATAATCTTTCTGTGCTACATATGATCCCATTTGTTCTGCCTTATCAGTACTGACACGACAATACGCACAAACTCTGATTCCTATTTTACTGGCACTTTCTTTTGTAACTGGCTGAATTACTTTTACTTGCTGATTCATAGTCTTCCTCCTTTCCTTTTTTCAGAACAGACAATACCATGAAAGCTCATACACATCTATTCCTTTTTTAACTTACTTTTGAAAAAAAGGGCTGATACTTTTCAATATTCAACGCATCAATTTTTTCATACTGTTCATATGTAATGAAGTTCCTTTGAAGCATTTGATTCAACAGTTCTTTTGACATCTGATAGAATAGTTCATTCCGAGTTTGTTCTTCTGTCATACAAAATCCTCCTTTCCGTTTTGCTATTTTTTATTTCTACTTTGAAATGACAAAATAAAAATGAAAAATAACAAAACTAAGCCGCATGATCCTCATACGGCTTAGTGTAATACTCTGATTTAATTTGCCGTATTTGACACTACTTCCCCGGCATTGGGCAGCAATATAAACTGTGCTTGGCTGCACACATAGGCTTTTCACCTCCCCCGTCATGCGGGCTGCCGTCCTTGCGATGTCTGGGACTCGGCAGA
>NZ_FRAH01000132.1 GCF_900142265.1 Anaerotignum lactatifermentans DSM 14214
TTGCTGTTTGTTGACATGTAAATACCTCCTTTTGGTGTCTACTTTATTGTAATAGATAGTTACTTTATGTGTCCACTTTTTTAATATAGATCCACACCGACAGAAAATGTAGAAGAAACCCAGCCGGAAAAAGTACATGTAGAAGGCTGCATACTGGCTCCTGATCATGAAGGAGATTGTGTGACAGAACAGGAAAGCGTGCACGAAGACGGCTGCACATTGGCTCCCGATCATGAGGGTGACTGCGTGACAGCACCAGCAGAAAAGACAGAAGATGAACAGCCAGAAAGAGAACATGAAGATGGCTGTATTCTGCCTTCTGATCATGAAGGGGAATGTGAAGTAGAAGAAATGCCTTTGCGAGCACCCAAAGCAGGAGATACTTTAACTGTTGGTGAAAACGGAGATTATGATTCCTTGGCAGCTGCGGTTGCTGAGGCAAACAAAAGTCAAGAAACAGACATTACTATTGAATTGTTGAATGATATTGATGCAACAGAATGTGCACGTATTACCGACGAGGCAGAAGTTCATAAAAACATTACCATCAATGGGAATGGTAATACAATCACTCGTGGAGAGGATTTTAAAACAATTCAGGATGATGCAAGAAGTACATATAATCCTGCGATGATTGAAGTGACAGCACCACAGGGAAAAGGTGTAACATTGAGATTGGAAAATATCTTCTTGGATGATGCTGGTAAACATGAAGGGGAAGTTTTTGCACAGGCGATTAGCGGAGATGTTCCTGAAGGTGAAGTAAAAGATAACGTCAAGTATGTTCAGGATGCCATTGTAGCAGGCTATGGAAATGGTAATGATACTGCTGAAATTATTCTCGGCGAAGGTGCTGTTCTGAAAAACTTCGGGGGTATGTCTGCTGTCCGTGTAACGGGCGGAGCGACATTGACCATGGAAAGCGGTTCTAAAATCTGCGACGATACTGTTACTGATAGAATTAAAGGTGATACAGGTAGCAACGGTTCTGCTGGTGCAGTATGGGTTCAGGGAACTCATGTAGATATGGAAAAAGACGCAAAAATTTACGATGTAACTGGTCGTGCGTTTTATGTAGATGGTGGCAGTGCTGACATTGATGGTATCATTTCTAATATCAAAGCGGATAAAGATATGTGGCAGGGAAATACTGGTATAGCAGTTCACGGACGTGGAGATTCTGATATCGTATTGAAAGCTGATTGCCAGGTTAAAGATTTCAATGTTAATGCAAGTCAAGGTTCTGTTGTTGGTATGTATGGCAGTGATTTAGATATGAAAGATGGAGCCACCATTGATAATATCAAAGGAATTTCTGCTGTATATATGGATGACTTTAATAATGATTATCAACACAAAGCGTTGATCAACGGTACTGTAAGTAATGTTGAAAATAACCCTGTTATGCGTTCCTGGTATGGGCATATTGAAATTGGTCTTACTGGTGTGGTAAAAGATTGTGTATCGGAAGATGGTTGGAAAGATGGACAGGTATTGTATACCAATAACGGTTCCAGATATACAATCAGAGGACATATCATTAACAATAAAGGTACTGCAATTTATATTGCAAATCAGAGCGGTGGTCGTCCAGAAGTTGTCATGGAAGAAGGCGCAGTGATTTCCGGCACAAAATCAGCAGCTTTATTGGGTAGCGGTGTTGCTGTGCGCGTTAATAATGGCTCCTTGTTTACAATGAATGGTGGTACTATTGAAAAGAATAATGTCGGTGTAGAAGTAACGGGGAAAACTGAATATAAAGGTGTTCAGTTTATTATGAATGGCGGCACCATTTCAAATAACACGTCTGGCGTTAAATACACAGTAACTGGTGAATCCATTGTGCAACTGAATGGTGGTACGATTAGCGATAATGGTACGAGCTATCAGATTTCTGCAACCGGTGGCTCTGCAAAAGATGCGAATGAAAATATTTTTATTGCTTCCGATGTATTGCAGGGAAAGAAATCTGTTTATTTGAGTTTTGGCACTATCACATTAGATGATACTTATCCTGCTGTATCACTTGGTCAGCCGAACAGCACTTTGAAGAATAGTGTGCAGGGAGCTGCTACAGCAAAAGGTCAAGAAAAAAATGAAGTATGGCAAATTGCGGGTAGTGGGCTTTGGTTCCGTACTCAAGAATCTAGTGATTTCCATTTTACAGTAAACAGACCATACAGTGTTTATAAAGGCATTGGTTTATATGTGGCATATGTTCCTGTTAGTGAGGATGGGACAACAGTTACAAGTGATGTGACTTTTGTTGAACTGGAAAATAAAGAAAATATTGATATTACCTTAAATGGATTGACTCCGGGTCAGGCATATGCGCTGTATTTTGTGACAACAGGTGTATATTATCTGACAGTTACACCTGCAGATCTGACTATTTACATGGGCGGTGAAGATGGTTATGAAGGTACTGTAGTTGATGACGAAGGACATATTAAGACAAGCAATTCTTTGCCCGAACCAGGATTTATTTTCGATTTGCCTAAAGGAATAACTGATGCAGGAAAGATTACTTTTAAAGAAAGCGATAGTGGTAAAACTTGGACAGTCGAACCTTATGATGGAGTATCTGATCACGTTTATAAATTAGTTCCAGCTACGAACCAAGATCCTGTTCGTGTAGAATTCACAAAAGCGGACGGTTCCAAAGTTATCAGTGACCAGTTCAATGTTGGTGAAGCTTTGAATCAGACTTTGGACATGAGTATTTACAAGGGCGATGTTGGAGATATTCGCGTTTGGGTAGATAATGTTGAAAAAACAGGTGTTCAGATTAAGAATCAAACAGGTAAACTGCATGTGCGTGGTACAACCAGTCAAGTAGAATATGCAGATATTTCTGAACAGCCTACTCTTTCTGAAGGAAAACCCGCAGTAACGGCAGAAGCGGGTACAAAGTTTACCATCAATGAAGGCGATGTATTAGCAAGCGAAGAAGGCATTGCGTTGCTGTTTGAGAGGGTATGAAGAAAAGTCTGTAAATAAGATTCTTCTATGAT
>NZ_FRAH01000131.1 GCF_900142265.1 Anaerotignum lactatifermentans DSM 14214
GTCAAACACTATAAAAGGAGGATTGTAGAAATTATGGGAGAGAAAAAGAGAAATGGCTTACATGGAAAGGTTTTTGTTTCGGCATTGGCAGTATTCTCTCTGACTTGTAGTAATGTGGTTGCTAAAGCGGCGGATATACCAGTCAATATGATGTTTTCTAATAATGTTCAGGTAGCTAAACTGGGAGAATTTGAAGAGATTCAGATAGATGAAATGAGGACTGATCTTGAGTTTAAAGGTAAGAATCCTTCTGATTTGGGCAACTTTGTGAAGTTTGATGTACGCGATACAGAGGATACTACATATGAAATCATATATAATGATAATATTAAAAATAAGGTTGAACAAATGCAGAACCAAATCGAACCACAGCATGTACATAAGATTGTGGATATTACATTAAAAGAGCATAAGAAAAACAGTGATGGCTCATGTAAAACTACATACTATGAAGGAAGAAAATGTACTGTTTGTGGAGCTATTTGGAAAGGTGATGTAATCAATGTAGTAACTATGGCAAAATGTACACACTGATAGTTGAAAACAATTATTAGAAATTTAAGGAGGGATATTTATGAAAAAAGAAAAAAGAAAGGAGGGTGAAGAATATCCTGCATGAAAAACAGAGCAGTGCGACCAACACAAAAGTAATTTCAAACAGGGTAAAATAACTAACAAAACATGATTTATCAAGTAATAAATATAGTATTTTCTTCATTATATACCAAAAAAGAAGAATGTGAAAGAGTTTTTGAAAGGATAGTATTTTGATGTTTTAGTTTAAGAGCGAAAATAAAGGCATGCAATAGAAAATAGGTTAATCATTTTTCTAGGAATGAAAAAGAAATCATTTTCTTAAATTAAATAACAACAGGTTAACCTAATAAAATTATTTTATAAGGAGGGTGAAGTAATCTATGAAAAAACTGCTTGCGAAAATATTAGTTGTTGTCTTCTGTTTGACTAATATTCATAGTGTTGTTTTTGCAACGGAAAATAATTCTGTAAGTGAAATTGCAACAAAGATTGAATCTTATATTTCTGCTATAGATTGTCATGATTGGGATACGATTATTAGCCTATCACCTGCAGCAGATAAAAGAGATTTAGAAGAATACTATAGTAACCCTGTATTTGAGAAAGAAAAAGTAGGCTATTATGCTGTTATACAAGCGCAACTTGAAAACTTTACGCCGGTAGCATTAAAAGATATAGCTCCATACACAGATTTATCCTTGTATAAAGAATTATATGGTGGATCTTTAGAAGTATTTTTACTCAATGTCAATTTTGAGGTTGCTGAAGGTAATGAAAGTGAATACATTTATGATGGCTTGAATTTTATTTTAACGATTTGGGGGAAAGAAGATGGTGAGTGGAAACTAATTGAAGCATCTCAACCACCAGTTCAATTAGTTGAACAAGTCGATACTTTGGTGCTAGAGAACGATATTTCTGATTATCAAAGGGCTATTCAGGTCGCAAAATTAAGGCAATATGGTGTTTTTGTTAATATGAAAGGAGAAATTTTAGCAATCAATAACGAAAACATGAATGAAGAGCAAGCAAAAGAATTGATTAGTAATGTTTTTAATGGAGTTTCCGCGATGGCTGCTCCGGAGGGAAATGAACGTCCAAAGACGATTCGAGTATATAGAACTTCTTCAAAAACCATAGAAAAAATTAATTTTTATGACTATTGCAAGAACGTTTTGCCTAATGAATGGGTAGCTGCTTGGCCTGAAGAATCTTTAAAAGCAGGTGCACAATGTGTTAAATTTGTAGGTTGGTATCGTGTATATAATCATAAATATTATGGTCAAGGGTTTGATGTAAAAGATAGTACGGCAGACCAAGTTTATAAACCTAATACAGAAAAGAGTAATACGACCAAAGCGATAAACGCTGTTGACGGGGAAGGCATGATGAATTCAGATGGTGCACTCTTTTATCCATCATATAGAGCAGGTGATTATGATAATAGTGGAAAAAATGGTGGAGTTTGTAAACAAAATGGTAGCCATTACTTAGACAAAGAGAAAGGTTATACTTACTGGGAAATTTTAAAATATTATTATGATAATTCAGATGTTTCAAGTGGCAGTATTAAAAAGTTTTCTTATTAAGTAGTTAATAATATGGACAACTTTGTGGAACAGATATAGCTGTTCTACATAAATTTTTGGTTGCTTTAGTTTAACAAAGCCCCTTTATGTGATTTTATTATCCTACATAAGGGGGCTTATTGTCATTGCTTGTTTTAAATGCTTCAGTTTAAATGATTGCAAAAAAGTATGGCTTACCAGAAGGCCCCTCTGGCAGTCTGTTAAACGACCAGTATATGAAGAAGAAACAAAATTTAGCATGGTATCCAAAGTATATCTGAAATTATGAAAGACGTGGCAAAGTGCGATGATTGATAAAATGAAGGTGTATAGAAATATTGAAATCAAAATATCAAATAAAGCAGTTTTAGTTTATTAATACCATTGTGATAGGGCATAAAAAGGGGATCAAAGTTGTTTTCCATCATTAAAAACGATAGCAAGAGATTTGAATTTACCCTTGAGTATAGTTAAGAGAACACTACAGGAACTGTTAAAACAGGATTATATTCGAAAAGAAGCTAAAAAGGGGGAAAGACGAGCAACATATATTTTATTACGTAAAATCATAGAGCATTAAAAGTGAACAAGTGTATGGAGTGATACGAGTATGCCTATGGCAAGGACTATGCTATAAGCAATTTTGAGCTAGGAATGTTAACTACTCCATTGAACAGTTACATGTTTACAAAATAAAGAAAACGTAAGTTCTAGTTGACGTAGATATTGTTCTATTTGGAGTTTTGTGTATTTTTTAGAAATTCAATATATTTTATCACAGAAAGAAGATTATCGTTGTTCAATACAGAAAGATCGTCAACAATGTTTTCAATGTTTTTCTAACATATATTTTTTGGAAAGGGATTCGAGATATTGAGAGATTATAGGTAAATCAAGGATTTAATCTACAGAAACACCAGAAATTTTTTAATCGATCAAAAATGGAGTCCATAAATAATTTTACACCTCATTGGTAATATCCTATCAAAGAAAGAGGGAGATTTGCTTATTATTACCAATATAATGGTAAAATATTTTTTTACATCTAAATGGTGTTTAATAATCATTGACAATAAACGACAATTTGTAGTAAAATAATAACGACAAAACGTAGTAAATGGAGGTAATGATGAAAGCAAATATTAGTGATTCTGAAATGAAGGTAATGGAAAAAATTTGGGACTGCGGAGAAATGATTTCGGTTGCAGATGTGGTCGCTTTGTTAAATGAA
>NZ_FRAH01000138.1 GCF_900142265.1 Anaerotignum lactatifermentans DSM 14214
AGGGGGAACAGCACCCCTTGAAAAATCAGGGGAAAATGGACGAGTTCCTACTAATTGGGGATAACACAGCTTATGGCGGGCGGCGGCGTTGCTCTCGTCGGTATGATTTTGGTACCTCTGCTTTCCGGGCTATTCGCATAAGCCGCGGAGGTAGCCTATGCAGAGCATACTTGACGCGATTAACGAATGGATAAAAGGTATTCTGATCGGAGCCATCAACGGTAATCTGTCAACTATGTTCGGGGACGTAAACGAAAAAGTAGGCACCATCGCAACACAGGTAGGGCAAACCCCGCAAGGCTGGAACGCGAATATCTTTTCCATGATACAAACCCTCTCGGAAAATGTCATTGTTCCGATTGCGGGGCTTGTCATTACCTATGTCCTATGCTATGAGCTAATCAGCATGGTAGTGGAAAAAAACAATATGCACGACGTTGACACCTTTATGTTTTTTAAGTGGTTTTTCAAAGCGTTTGTTGCCGTTTTCTTGGTAACGCACACTTTTGACATAACAATGGCGGTGTTTGACGTGGCGCAGCACGTTGTTTCCGGCGCAGCGGGGGTGATCGGCGGCGAAACAGCAATCGACGCCGCCGAAGCCCTCGCTTCCATGCAGGACGGGCTGGAAGCTATGGAAATCCCCGAATTGCTCTTGCTTGTTATGGAAACAAGCCTTGTCAGCCTTTGCATGAAAATCATGTCGGTGCTGATAACGGTTATCCTCTACGGCAGAATGATAGAAATTTACTTGTATTGCTCTGTTTCTCCTATTCCATTCGCAACCATGACAAACCGGGAATGGGGACAGATTGGAAACAACTATCTCAAAGGGCTTTTTGCCCTCGGCTTTCAAGGGTTTTTGATTATGATATGCGTTGGCATTTACGCTGTCCTTGTCAATGAAATGGTAGTAGCCGACAACTTGCACAGCGCGATTTTTTCCCTTGCAGCCTATACGGTGATCCTCTGTTTTTCCCTGTTCAAATCCGGCGCACTTGCAAAATCTATATTCAACGCCCATTAAGGGCAGAAAGGAGGTATTCGCTTGGCGTATGTTACCGTACCGAAAGACCTTTCCAAAGTCAAAACAAAGGTAGCGTTCAACCTTACGAAACGGCAGATTATTTGTCTTGGCGCGGCTCTCCTTGTGGGATTGCCGTTTTTCTTTTTGCTCAAAGACAGCGCAGGGACGACCCTTGCGGCTATGGCAATGATCGTCGTTATGCTGCCTTGTTTTCTCTTTGCCATGTATGAACGGCATGGACAGCCCCTTGAAGTCGTGATAAGAAACATTGTTCAGACAAAGTTTATCCGACCAAAGGAACGCCCTTACCAGACGGAAAATCTCTATACCGTATTGGAACGGCAACGAAAACTTGAAAAGGAGGTATCGGCTATTGTCAAAGGCACAAGCACCAAAGGCGCGGGAAGCCGCCGCAGGAACAAAGCGTAAATTGTCCCGCGCCGAAAAGAAACAGATCGCCGCCCTTATCCAGCAGGCAAAGGGCGACGGAAAAGCGCACACCGCACAACAGACCATTCCTTACTTGCAGATGTTCCCGGACGGGATTTGCAGGATTACGGAAAAGAAATACAGCAAGAGCATTGTGTTTGAAGATATTAACTATCAGCTTGCACAGGCAGACGACAAGACCGCCATTTTTGAAAACTGGTGCGATTTTCTCAACTACTTTGACGCGAGCGTGAGCGTGCAGCTCTCTTTCATCAATCAGGGAACGCAGCGCGGAGAAGCAGAAAAAGCTATCGACATTCCGGCGCAGGACGACGCTTTCAATTCCATTCGTACCGAGTATTCGGATATGCTCAAAAACCAGCTTTCAAAAGGCAACAACGGGCTTGTCAAATACAAGTACATTACATTTTCCATTGAAGCGGACAGCTTGGCGGCGGCAAAATCCCGCCTTGCCCGTATCGAAACGGACGTACTCAACAATTTTAAGGTACTTGGCGTATCTGCCCACCCCATGACGGGCTATGACCGTTTGAAAGTGCTGCATGGCGTATTCCACCCGGAGGGCGAGCCGTTTTCCTTTGATTGGGCTTGGCTTGCCCCGTCCGGGCTTTCCACCAAAGATTTTATTGCCCCCTCGTCATTCCGTTTCGGAGAGGGACGCACGTTCCGTATGGGACGCAAGATCGGCGCGGTGTCGTTCTTACAGATACTTGCGCCGGAGCTGAACGACCGTATCTTATCGGAAATCCTCGACCTTGAAACGGGCGTGATTGTCAATCTGCATATCCGCAGTATCGACCAAAGCGAAGCCATTAAGACGATTAAGCGGAAAATCACAGACCTTGACAAGATGAAGATTGAGGAACAGAAAAAGGCAGTCCGCAGCGGCTATGATATGGACATTATTCCGAGCGACCTTGCCACGTTCGGCAGCGAAGCAAAAAATCTCTTGCAGGATTTACAGAGCCGCAATGAGCGAATGTTTCTCCTTACGTTCCTTGTGGTAAATATGGCAGACACAAAGCGGAAACTGGAAAATGACGTGTTCGCGGCGGCGGGTATCGCACAGAAATATAACTGCGCCCTTACCCGGCTTGACTATCAGCAGGAAGCAGG
>NZ_FRAH01000130.1 GCF_900142265.1 Anaerotignum lactatifermentans DSM 14214
GCACTTGGCGGACTTTCAATGCGCTTGCAAGCGCAGCTGGTAATAGCCCCTTCTAGGGGCAGAGCAAACCACCGGCTAAGCCGGTGGTCCTGATTGATTTTATTATTTGCCTTTTAAATTAAATACGATGATACTGCAAATGATGATGGCACCGCCAAGAAATGTACCCATATTGGGAACTTCCCGCAGAATCAGGAATCCCAGAATGGTAGAAAGCAGCGGGGTAACGAACATGAAGTTTGTTACTTCGCTGGTGCGATTTGCAAAAGACATTGCTTTGCCCCAAAGGAAGTAAGCAGCGGCACTTGGAAAAGCACCCAGATATACAAGTGCCAGAATATGGGACATGTCTGAAGCAGCCAATTGCTGAAATCCCTGTACAGACCAAAAGCCCAGAAGAAGCGCACCAAAAATCATGCTGTATGTGACGATTTCCAATGCGGTATAGCCTTTTGATGAAAGAAAACGGCTCATCATATTATAGCCAAAGAAGACAAGAGCAGCGCCCATTGTCCAGATCAATCCAATATTAATGGAAAAGACGCCATCCCAAAGCAAAAGTACCAAAACCCCCATAAAGGCAGTGGCAATGGTGATCCAACCAATGGTTTTGATTTTCTCATGATACACTTTTGCACAGCCGATAGCTGTTAAGATAGGGGTAAGGGCAACGATGATGCTGGAAGTTGCAGATGTCAATGTTTGAATACCCGTATTGAAAAAGATCATGTAGCCGGTGAAGCCCATTGCACCAGACAGTATGAAATAGGGAATATCCTTTTTTGCTGGAATACGGATGTGGCTGCATTTGCCGATGATGATCAAGAAGATGGCAGCAATGCTGCAGCGCAGAAATCCCAGAGGATTGGATGTAAATTGTTCCTGTACTACCTTCGTCAAAGGAAATGCTGATGCCCATAACAATACAGTACAAAAACTCAACAGAAAAACTTTATGTTTCGCTTGCACAATAACTCCCTCCTTTTATTGCTTATACTATACAACGAAACATGGGGAAGTACAAGAGGATTGTAAAATATTTTTTACGGTTGTTCGTTATTCTTTGTGCGGCGGTATGGAACCCTTGTTTCTGGGGCACTTACATTTCAATTTTTGAAGAAACGTGGAAGTTGTTACAGGAACATGATAAAATAAGAAAAAAGAGTGTAACGAATATTCAGAAATTTATTATTCAAACTAGATTTTTCATGGTAAAGGAGGCGACAAAATGGCTTTTTTGCCTGTCAGTAAAGAAGAAATGTTGGAAAGAGGTTGGGACAGACCTGACTTTGTTTATATTTGTGGGGATGCGTACGTAGATCATCCTTCTTTTGGTGCGGCAATTATTTGCCGCGTATTGGAAAGCCAGGGATATAAGGTGTGTTTTATTGCACAGCCTGATTGGAAGACAACGGAAGATTTCACACGTTTTGGAGAACCCAGACTGGCTTTTCTGGTAAGTGCGGGGAATATCGACTCCATGGTCAATCATTATACAGTGGCAAAGAAGAGAAGAAAAAAAGATTCTTACTCTCCAGGCGGAGAAATGGGACTGCGTCCTGATCGGGCTACCATTGTTTATTGCAATAAACTGCGGGAAGTTTATAAAAAGACACCAATCATCATTGGCGGAATTGAAACCAGTCTGCGCCGACTGAGCCATTATGATTATTGGGACAATAAAGTCCGCCGTTCCATACTGCTGGATAGCGGTGCTGATCTTCTTTTGTACGGTATGGGAGAACATCAGATTATTGAAATGGCGGATGCACTGGACAGCGGCATTCCTGTGGAGGAATTGACATTTTTGCGCGGCTCTGTTTACAAAACAAAAGATATTTCCAGAGCTTATGATTATATCATTTTGCCGAAATACAACGAAGTAAAACAGGATAAAATGAAGTATGCCGAAAGCTTTCTGATTCAGTATCAAAATACAGATGCTGTCATTGGCAAAACACTCATTGAGGAATATGACGAATGGACAGTGGTGCAAAATCCGCCTTCACTACCGTTGCAGACACAGGAACTGGATAAAGTGTATGCTTTGCAATTTGAACGGACATACCATCCTATGTATGAGGAAAAAGGCGGTATCCCTGCCATTGAAGAAGTAAAATTCAGTCTGGTCAGCAATCGAGGATGTTTTGGCAATTGTAATTTCTGTGCTCTGGCGTTCCATCAGGGGCGTGTCGTGACCGCAAGAAGCCATGATTCTCTTGTTGCCGAGGCAGAGAAAATCACAATGGATGAGAAATTTAAGGGGTATATCCACGACGTAGGTGGTCCCACTGCGAATTTTAGAAAGCCTGCCTGCAAAAAACAATTAAAGTATGGTGCATGTCGGGACAAGCAGTGCTTATGGCCTACGAAATGTGAAAACCTTGAAGTGGACCATCGGGATTATGTAAAATTGCTGCGGAAAATCCGGGAGATTCCGCGGGTGAAAAAAGTATTTATCCGTTCGGGTATTCGCTATGATTATCTGATTTATGATAAAGATGAAACCTTTTTCCGGGAACTTTGCAAATATCATGTCAGTGGACAGCTGAAAGTGGCACCAGAGCATGTTTCCGATAAAGTTCTGGCAAAGATGGGGAAACCCGGCGGAGATGTCTATCAGAGATTTGTAAAGAAATATCAGGAAATCAATCAGCGTTTGGGAATGGATCAGTATTTGGTACCTTATCTCATGAGCAGTCATCCCGGCAGTGATCTTCAAGCAGCCATTGAATTGGCGGAATATTTACGGGATATTCATCATATGCCGGAACAGGTGCAGGACTTTTATCCCACGCCGGGAACCCTTTCCACAGCAATGTATTATACCGGCATTGATCCGCGCACAAAAGAAAAGGTTTATGTACCCAAAACACCTCATGAAAAAGCCATGCAGCGTGCGCTGATGCAGTATCGCCTGCCGCAGAATTACGATCTGGTTTATGAAGCATTAAAATTGGCGCATAGAGAAGATTTGATTGGATTTGACTCTCATTGCCTGATTAGACCCAGACAAATGGGACAAAAGAAAATGGAGAACAAAACGGGACAAAGAACCAGCAATGCAGATGGCAGACCAATGGGCAGAAAAGAAGGAAAGGGAACAGCGCCTAAAAAGAAAACCATCCGAAATATCCATAAAAAGAAAAGCTAAGAAACATTAGATTTTATTTCTTCGTAAGAATTGGGAAAGCTGCATGTAGTATGTGATTTCAATAAAAGAAAATAGCCGGAACCACCTTTTTTGAACTGAACCCCATTTGTTAGACAGTATGATATACTGAATAACAAGTGGGGTGATTTTTATGCCAAAAGGAGTACCAAATAAACGATATACAC
>NZ_FRAH01000127.1 GCF_900142265.1 Anaerotignum lactatifermentans DSM 14214
TGTTCCCTATGAGACCTCTGGGTTGGAAATCCCCACAGACTGTCCTGAAGGAATTTATTAAGGAGGGTGTAACATATGTTTGACAAACCCACAAAACATCATAAGCAGACTCAAAATACGATGCTATCTTAACCTCTTATTTCTCCAACATCTAACAAAAATAAATTCTCATAACGATTTTCTAAATTCATCTTATGTTCCAATGGAAGATAAAATGTATGCACCGTTCATTTTACGTCTGATTTTCTCACATCTATTTTTTCTAAAGACTTTATAATCAAAGAATCACAGAAAACATCCAAGGTTCTCTGTGATTCTCCCATTTCATAAAAATTCAGTTATGCTCTTTTCTCCTTGATTAGACCAATGAGAAAAATCACCGCAAAAATCAAGCACAAACTCCCCCAAACAATCAAGTCCTGAAAAATGCCATGTGCGGTCAGTCCCAAAACGCCTGCCAGAGCATAAGCAATGATGCAGAATATGCTGCCTCCGCGACTATTTCTTGCCGCAGTGGCTACGATACCTGCCACCAGCATCAGCAATGCCACAGCCATTCCTACGCCGCCGCTGGTTCCGCCTTCATTTGCCAATGCATCCCCCACTGTAGCTGCGCAAGATTGGAATAAAACCACCATTGTCAGTACAATGCTGATGATACCAATGACTAATTTTGCTGTTTTCATGTTACTTCCTCCCTTTTTCTATTTGTTTTTTACGCAAATAACCTCTCACAAAAAGGAAGGCAAACTCATTCTCGATCGCCTCTTGGAACCACATATCTGGATAATTTGATCCCTTTGCTGATTTCAGAAACATAACCGGACTGGATTCCAGAGAGTTCCACAATATGTTTGATGGTACAGCCACTGCTTTGCAGTTCTTTCGCATAAAGAATGCCAAATAGATTGACCTGACACACCGCTTCATTCCGTCTGGCATTTTCGTACATACTGCGCAGAATTTCTGCCAATTCCATATCTGTCATAGGTTCCCTCCTTTGCTTTTTGCTATTCGCTATTTGCAAATTCAGTATAAAGGAAAAGCCCCATGATTTTTCCCCCGATTTAGGGGAGTTTTTAATCTGCGCTTCTAGTCAGTTCCGTTTCTCCATATTCCTGCAGCCAACTATTGACCGTATCCACAGAAGTAATTCCCTCATTGAATGCAATGATAAAAATGGCATCTCTCTGTTTTTTGGGATACAGTCCCGGCATTCCATACAATGCCAATGCCCGTTGCACTTCCTTCAGATTCATTCCCATGGCAATAAAGATACGGAGCAGCTTATCCCGATCTTTGGTATGACTTTCTCCATTGAGCAATTTATATCCATATTTCTGGGGCATATCCGCTTTTTGAAAAATATCCTGCCGTTTCAGATTCCTTTGCTGAATCAACTGATCCATATAGGTAATGAAGCTATGTGACTGCACTGTCATATCATCCTGCAATGCTGACAATTCCGCTTTCTTGGTATGTTTTAATATTTCCATTAACTTTGATGTGCTTTTTTCTTCCATATTTCCACTCCTGTTTACAAAAGCCTGTTCATTGTAGTAAAATTATACTGCATTTCACATTTTGAAACAATAGGGATTCATTTTGAGGTGAACTTATGGAATTACAAACCCGTTTGCGTTTATCATTCTATAGAGAAATTGCTGATATTAACACAGCCCATCATATCCGTCTGGTACAGCACACAGTAAGCGGAAAAATTTTTGTAAAAAAAGAGCTATCCATATACGATTTACAGGTTTTTCAATATCTGATGACTGAAAACATCCCGGGCACCCCAAAAATCGAAGAGCTCATCGAAGAAGGCAACACCTTATATGTCATCGAAGAATATATTTCCGGTAATTCTCTGGAGGAAATCCTTGCCAAAGAAGGTAGCTTTTCAGAAGAAAAAGCTGCTGATTATATTCTGCGCATCTGCCGGATTTTGCAGCCCCTGCACCAGCAGCATCCACCCATGGTTCATCGTGATCTGAAGCCATCCAATTTAATTTTAACTTATGACGGCAGATTGGTTCTGGTGGATTTCAATTCCGCAAAGTCTTATCATTCCGAGAGTTCTCAGGATACTGTCCTTTTCGGCACAGCCGGATACGCTGCTCCAGAACAGTATGGTTTTTCCCCTTCCGCACCAGCTGCTGATATTTACGCATTGGGGGTACTGTTCCACAAAATGCTCACCGGTGCCCTTCCAACAGAAACAAACTACACAGGGAAATTTTCCGGTGTCATTGCCAAATGCATCGAAATCGATCCGAAAAACCGCTATAATTCTGTTACTGCATTCCAAAAAGCCATCGAAAAAATATTGAAGCCACCTCTCACTCTGGAACAACTTAAAATTCCTGAAAAATGCCAAGGATACGCCTTGCCGGGTTTTCGCAGCAGAAAAAAAGGTTATATGATCGGGGCTGCCATCTGGTATTTCTGTCTTGTAATCGGCTGTCTTTTTATGGAATCAGACAATGTTGTTGGCATTCAGTTGATTCCTTACAAAATCATTAGCTTTATCATATTTTTCTCCCTGACACTTTGGCTGGGGAATTACAGAGGCATTCAATATTATTTTCCCCTTTGTCTCCATCGCAATCGCGCAATTCGATATATTGCCATTGGATTTTTCGCCTATGTATGGATTTTCCTGTTAATGATTATTCTGGCTTTCGCTGTGGATGCCCTTGCACCATAAAACAAAAATCTTTGCCGCCTTTGGGCGGCTTTTTCTTTTTCATAACTATTTTACATTCAATGAACCGGATCCCATGAGAAACCCAGAAATAGTAATTTTTTCTAAATAATTGTAAAAGTATATTGCACACCTTGGAATAAACCTGTAAAATGTATGTATATTCCATTTATCATTTATATTTTTTTAAGCAATGCACCAAAAGCAAATATCCGACCATGGTCATTCTGTATAAAAATTCAGAAACCATCTGCATGACACCATCAACAATCTGATGCACATGATAAAGGAGAGAAACTATGCACTGCCCCTACTGTAATCATAAAATTTCTGCACATGCAAACTTCTGCGAGCAATGCGGGAAAAAAATCCCCAAGTGTCCTACCTGTGGGCATATTATTTTGAAAAGAGAAAATTTTTGTCCCGTGGATGGAACCCCTTTTCCTCCCGAATTTTTTGCTGACTGGCCAATGGAAGAAGCTTCTCTTTCCGAAAAAACCACACTTCCAGAAGAAACCGCACTTCCAGAACCTGATTTGCAGGAACTTTCTTACAGCACGGCGGAACCAATCGAATCAGATGTCATAGATGATGAGGATTTTGAGGAAGAATATGACGAAGAATATGATGACTTTGAAGATTTCGAGGATTATGATGAATCTGAGGAATCAGAAAAAACCAATTGGAAACCGATTCTCATAGCAGCTGCCATTGTCGGTGTCATTTGCATCTTCATCAGTTATATTGCAATTGTAACAGGACCAGGTACTTTGAAAACAGAGGAAAACACGCAGGTAGAAGCACCTGCAAAACAACAAGACACCCAAGAAGCAGACGCTGCTGTATTTCTTCAGTATTCCGATGATTTATTCTTGATGTCACAGGATGATGTAATCATTTAACAGCAGAAAACAAATACGAAAGAAAGCTGGTCTATTTTGTTCAAGCAATACAAATGGAATTGCTTTCAAGAATTTTCACAAGAAAATAAAAATAGCCGGAACCCTTAAAATGAACTGAACCCAAAAAGTTAGACAATATTTTCAAATTAAAATTGTTTAAGAAGCCAGAAGGGCTTGTTGTCTGTAAATTGCAGGTGGCAAG
>NZ_FRAH01000123.1 GCF_900142265.1 Anaerotignum lactatifermentans DSM 14214
GCTGTCACCTTCACATTACAGGTTGCCTGTTTATCTCCTACTTTCGCTGTGATAATGGCTTCACCTGCCGCTTTCGCTGTCACTTTGCCGTTATTATCTACTGTTGCAACGGTTTCGTTATTGCTGCTCCATGTTACAGTTTTGTTTGTTGCATCATCAGGTTTTACTGTTGCAGTCAGGGTTGCTTCCTTTCCAGCAATCAGTTCCAGAGTTGTCTGGTTCAGTTCTACACTCTGTACAGGTACAGTTGCTGGCTGTCCATTGACAGTCACTTTGCAGCTTGCGCTCTTGCCATCCGCTGTTGCAGTGATGGTAGCTGTGCCTGCCGCCTTGGCGGTCACATTGCCGTTGCTGTCTACCTCTACGATTTCCGGTTTGTCGCTTTTCCAAGTTACTGTCTTATTGGTAGCGTCATTGGGGTTTACAGTTGCTGTCAGTTTTTCAGTGTCGTTCACATCCAGTGTCAGGTCGGTTTTGTCCAGTATCACACTGGTTACACCGATCTTCACGCCCTGTTCTACGGTTACTTTGCCTGATTTTTCATCAATGCGACCATTGCCTTTGACAGTGATGGAATTATCTGCCTGCAATTTGCCAATGGTACCGCTCAGGTCAATTCTGCCATATCCTTTGTCAGTCACATAGAGTTCTTTGACGATGCTACTTGCCGTAATCTTCACATCTGCATTGGCTGCAACGATTTCCACGCGGTCTGCCTGCAAATCATCCAGTGTGGTCAGCTTATCTGTATCCACAACGATCTGTTTCAGATATGTGCCATTGTCTTTTTCCAGACCGATGACATCTGCGCCGTTTTTACGGATATACAGCGTGCCTTTCAGTGCCTGTGCAGTCTTGTTGTCCAGTTTCAAACCAACAGGATTATCGCCATATGTTTTTTCTGCATAAATATTGCCGCTGATCTTACAATCTTCAAAAAATACAGAATTTGTGCCGCCGCCTCTGATATAAACATTGCCGTAAATGGTCATACCGTCAAATCTGACTTCGTCGTCTTTCACATCGCTGTCAATGTACAGATTTTCCCGTACCGTCATATTTCTCACGGTTACATCACCTTTTGTGACGGTTGCGTTCCGGTAAGTGCCTCCGCTGCGGTCACTGCTGATGGTGATATTCCGGCGGGAACTGCTGGAGCTAGACCAATCATCATCGTCATCCGTATAATCCGGTTTGCTTGCATTATCCTTTGTTTTCACCGTATCGGGACGGATACTGCTGGTAACGCCGCTGACATAAACGGTCATGGTGTCGATGTCGCCGCTGCCTTTGATGGTAACTTTATCTTTTACGGTCATATCTTCCACTTTCCCCTTGGAAAAGTCGATGGTAGCTTTATCGGCATTTTTGGTGATTTCCATATTTTTGATTCTGGCGTCAGAGCCCAGTTTCAGGTCTGTTTCCGCATCCAGTGTCAGATTACGTACTTTTGCGTCGATGGTGATATAACCAGACAGCTCTTTATCCACGATAACGTCTGTATAATCGCCGCCGGTCAGTTTGCCGATTTTCTTAAATGTGGTTTTTTCCACAGCGGTCTTGCCGCTGGCTTTCACTGTGGTATCCTTCTGATCCATCACCATTTCTTTGATGTCACAATCTTTCAGAATGATTTCACCGCCGCCATCTACGATGAGTTTGCCTTTTACCGTCACATCTTCCAGTGTGATGGTCTTTGTGCCAAGACGGTCAGAAATGGTCAGGTCACCAGTGATGGTGGTATCTTCCAGTTTAGACTGGGTCAGAAGCATATCTTCTTTTTTGGTTTCTTCTTTATCTTCTTCCTTGTCGCCAGGCTTGTAGTTCACGGTCTTATCCAGTGCCAGAACGGCTTCCGCTCTGGTCAGCACTTTATTAGGTCCGAAAGAGCCATCGGGATAGCCTGCCATGATGCCTGCTTCGCTGACAGCGCCCACCACACCTTTTGCCCAATTGGAAATAGCGTAGGAATCGGTGTAGCGATATGCCCGACTTTCATTCTGTTTCAAATCCAGAATACGGGAAATCATAGCTGCCGCTTCCTGTCTGGTAACAGGGTCATTGGGACGGAAAATGCCGTTGCCGTCGCCGGAAATATAGCCTGCTGCTACGCCGGTCTGGATGGCATTTTTGCCCCAGTAATGGCTGGGTACGTCGGAGAAATAAGCGTAGCCGCTCTTTGTGTAGCCCATGGCGTTATTCACCAGCACTACAAATTCCGCTCTGGTAATCATGTTGTTCGGGCGGAAAGTCCCGTCAGGATAGCCGCTGATGTCTCCTTTGTCCACCCACTTGTTGATGGTATTCTGTGCCCAGTGCCCCTGAATGTCTGTGGGCGCACCGAAAGCGGTGACGCTCATAGCCATAGAAGCCGCCAGCACAGCTGTAATGGTAATCGCATGTTTCTTCTTCATAAATTACACCCCCATATCAATGAAAAACTTTTCATGGAATTTTTATCCTCTTCTAATGCTACTGTACTCTGTTTTTCCTTAAGAAACAACTGTTTTCCGCCATTCGTAAGAAAGCCTTAAACAAATCGTAATATCCGTAACATAAGGATTTTTCCGCCCTCATTCTCACGCAAAAATCCCCTGCCATATTTTCAATGCCTCCAAACTGTGCTATGATAAAAAATATACAAAATCTTAACACCAAAGAAAAAAGGAGGTGTATCCATGGAAAAAATCAAAAAATATCTGCCCAAATTTCGACCCAACTGGCGGGGCGCACTGCCGGTGGTGCTTTTTTTCGGGGCGTCTTTCCTACTGGTGGCAGTGTTTTTTGGTCTGCAGTTTGTCATGACAGCCTCTGTCATCACGGTACTGTTCCAGATCCGCCATGCTCGATACAACTCCTGGGGGTATCTGTTCCGTCAGCTGGTCATCTGCGAAGCCCTTGCCCTTTTCGCCATGATTGCCACGTTGGATACGCCCCTTTCTCTGCTCTTGAATTTCACCATTCCCTTTGCATTAGTTTTCCTGCAATCTTCACAATTCGTGCCAAAAGGATATTTTGCCAGCGCCATGATATTCGTATTCCTGCAATTCATGCCGCCGGAACCAAAGGACTTTGGCGTACAGCTGGAAGTGGTGCTGGTCTGCTGGGTATTCCTTGCCATTGTACTGAAGCTGTATCCCTATTTACAGCGGGGCAAAAAGCAGGCAAAACCTACGGTTCAGACGTTGCATACCGGACTGAAACAGCTTTCTCAAATACTCACCCGCATTGCTGACGGGGAAACAGACGGCGATTTTTCCAAAGAACTTTACAAATTAGAGGACACTTACCACCGCATGGCATACCAGATGCAAACGGTGTTCCAAAAAGGCAACCACGGCAAAAAATGCTTTGATATGCTGGCAGTCATGTTCCAGCGAAGTTTTTATCTGGTGCGGGACAAAGCTTGGCAGCAGGACGAAGTTCAGCAAAATGCCCTGCCCCGTTTGACAGAGGTGGCGGAGCTGGCAGAAGAAGCGTCCCAGACTCTCAACGAAACAGACAACACAGAACTCATTGCCAAAGCCCGTACTCTCTTGGAGCAAAGAGAAATGCCCGAAGGACGGGTGCGCATCTTTTACCGGAGCTGTCTGCACATGCTCATACTGATCTGCCATACTTACCCCGCCACAAAGAAGCAGAATCTCCAGTGGTTCGGCGTGGACTGGCAGGAAACATGGCTGAAATTCCGGCGGCGCATTTCCCGCCATTCCATCGAAACCCGGTTTGCCCTGCGGCTTTCTGTGGTGCTGACCATCAGCTGCGGCGCCATGGCTATCTCCCACGCAAACCATGTATACTGGTTCCCTTTGAACGCCTTTTTGCTGCTCCAGCCTAGCTTTGAGGACAGCGAGCATCGTTTGGTGACTCGTCCCATTGGTACGGCTTTGGGCTGTTTGGTGGTGGCACTGGTTGAGCCTTTCCTGCCCACGGTGCCCATGCAGTTTGCCTTTGCTTTTCTCATGATGTTCTTCATGTACTGCTCTACCCCCGGCACATGGGTGCAGCCCATTTTCTCCACCAGCTTTGCCCTGATTCTGGCGTCCATGTCCATGCAGGACAATACGTTGATCTGGCTGCGTATTGCCTATGTCATCACGGCGGTACTGCTGGTTTCCGTCATCAACCTGTTTTTCTTCCCTACCACAAAAGAAAAGCAGTTTGCTTTGAACATCCGCAGACTATTCCAGCTCCACGCCTCCTACTGGGAAATTGCTCGTCGCAGTTTGTCACAAAACGTGGATTTACATGAGTACAATGAACTGCTGACAGAGTTTCACATGATTTACGCCCAATGCAGGGAATACATACAGAAAGAACTGCCGGGAGAAACGGGCACGGTGTATCATGAGCTGCTGGTGACCCTCTGGAAAACATTCTCCGAGCTGGAACAGACGGCATACCTCATGCAGACAGGCTCGGCGGAACGAGAAGAATATCCTGCCCTCATGGATTTGACCATACAGCTGCAAAGGGAAATCTTCCCGCCCCAGCCCACAACGCCTTCCATTGCCCTTCATCGGGATTTTCATGACAAAGACCTGACTTACGTGCTGACCCAATACATGCGCAACAGCGGACACCTGCGGTCCTTGTACAGTCAGGTGGCAAGCAACACCCTGATTCTTAAGAAAAAAGAACTTGCCCGCAAATCAAAACCACCCGTTGAACGGGTGGTTTGATCAGACCCTATAAGGGTCTATCTCTTGTGGTAGCCCCCTAAAGGGGGCATTGAATAGTCTGGCAACCACACTTTTAACTCTGGCTGCCCCCTACTCGGGGGCACTTTTTATGCCTTATTTCACCGGCTCACCCGTGAACGGGTCTGTAAATTCCTTTAAACTTATTTGATCATTCATAATATCATCTTCCAGCTGATTTTTGATGTATTCTTTTATTGCCGTTTCATATCTGCCTACTGTATCTACAAAATATCCTCTACACCAAAAATGTCGATTTCCATACTTGTACT
>NZ_FRAH01000116.1 GCF_900142265.1 Anaerotignum lactatifermentans DSM 14214
CCGTTGTGGGCGCAGGAAATTTGAGAGGAGCTGTCCTTAGTACGAGAGGACCGGGATGGACGTACCTCTGGTGTACCGGTTGCAGACCAACTGCACAGCCGGGTAGCTATGTATGGAACGGATAAACGCTGAAGGCATCTAAGCGTGAAGCCGCCCTCAAGATAAGATTTCCCATTCTTCGGAAGTAAGATCCCTTAAAGATAATGAGGTAGATAGGTTGGAGGTGTAAGCACAGTAACGTGTTCAGCTGACCAATACTAATAGATCGAGGGCTTGACCTAATAAAGATTTTATGATATAATGTTTGCTGTATTCGGTTTTGAAGGTGTAAACTTTCAAACATAGTATAATCCTCGATAGCTCAGCGGTAGAGCATCTCTTACTTGCTTTGCAAGCCTGCTGTTAACCGGAGGAGGTTAACAAAGAGAGCAAACTGAAGGGCAAAAATCGAAGACATTATTCCTCGATAGCTCAGCGGTAGAGCATCCGGCTGTTAACCGGAGGGTCGTTGGTTCGAATCCTACTCGGGGAGTTTATGGTCCGTTGGTCAAGGGGTTAAGACACCGCCCTTTCACGGCGGTAACGCGGGTTCGAATCCCGCACGGATCATATGGCGCCATAGCCAAGTGGTAAGGCAAAGGTCTGCAACACCTCTATCCCCGGTTCAAATCCGGGTGGCGCCTCTGGAAAGTCCCGGTTTCACAGAATTAGCTGTGGGGTTGGGGCTTTTTTTATTGCGTAAAAAAGGAATTTGCCTTTTGTCTGCTTTGTCATAGAAGGTGGGACAGGAACCGTCAGATAGCCCAAAGAATGGCGGATTTTCCCCATTTTTTTAGCAGATGTCGAAACGAGGGAGAAGAAAAAGAAAAGAAATCCATAATTTTACTTGACGAATTGAACAAAGCGCGTTATAATAACAACAGTTACGGCGCCATAGCCAAGTGGTAAGGCAAAGGTCTGCAACACCTCTATCCCCGGTTCGAATCCGGGTGGCGCCTCTCAAAGCATTCGCATATTGCGAATGCTTCTTTTTTTGTGTTATATTTAGATAAATATCAAAATATTATTGACACGGAATGAAAAAAGAAATAGAATACATTTAGATATATATCTAAATAAAAACAGGAGGCGATGATATGGGCATACAGGAAACTTGGAAAGCCATGAGTGATCCTACCAGACGGGAAATATTGCGTCTGCTGCGTGATAAACCTTTGACGGCGGGAGAGATTGGCGAGCATTTTCCGGCAACAGGAGCCACTATTTCGCATCATCTGGCGATTTTGAAACAGGCAGGGCTTATTAGTGACACAAAACAGGGAAAATATATTTTTTATGAGTTGAATTTATCGGTTTTAGAAGAAATGATGAGCTGGATGACAGCTCTGATGGGAGGCGATCACCATGAAAGGGAAAACGTTTCTGCTGATTCTGCTGAGCATACTGCCCCTGCTGATGGTGGCAGTTCTGTATCCTAAACTGCCGGAAATGGTGCCTGTTCATTGGGACTTGGATGGCGGTGTTACTTACGGGGAAAAAATCAAACTATTTCCTTTGGCAGGACTGAGCCTTGTATTTGGGATTTTCATGCCCTTTTTGGCAAAGATTGACCCCAGAAAACAAAATTATGAACGGTTTGCAGACGCCTATTTTGGTACCAGAATCATTCTGCTGGTGTTTATGATCGTTATGATGTCCATCACCTTGACAGAAAGCCTATATCCTGGTTTTTTGCAGGTGGGGCGTGTAGTCTGTGCCATGGTGGCAGTGATGTTTATCCTTCTGGGAAATCTGATGCCGAAGTTTAAATCCAATTTTTTCACAGGCATGAAAACACCTTGGGCACTGAGCAATGAAAATGTTTGGAACAAAACACAGCGGCTGGGCGGCAGACTATTTTTCTTTGGCGGCTTGGTGATTCTTATCAGTTGTTTTATGGTTCCAGAAAAACAGTTGTTTTGGGGCACCATGGGTATTATGCTTTTGATTTGCCTGATTCCTACGGTCATGTCCTATCTTTGGTACCAACAAGAAGCACATGGGGAAGAAAAGTAGGGCAGATGTAAATTTTCTGTTTGGAACTGGTGGAAAATCATTGACGGGCTTTTTGGAAAAAGATATAATTATGACGCTTGGAAGTATGGAAAAACATTGGTTTTTGACGCTTTCGGCGTCTTTTTATATTCAAAAGAAAAGAAAGGAGCAATCAGTAAATGACAAGAAAAAAAGATGTGTTTGTCATCGGACATAAAAATCCCGACACAGACTCTATTTGCTCTGCAATCGCATATGCAAATTTGAAAAATAAAATTTCTGACGGTAATTATGTACCCAAAAGAGCTGGGGAAGTCAGCAACGAAACCCAGTATGTACTGGACTTTTTCGGCGTGGAAAGCCCCGCATTCATCAACCACGTTGGTACACAGGTAAAAGACGTGACTATCAAGATCACACCCAGCCTGTCTAAAGAAATGTCTCTGAAAAACGCATGGATTACCATGAGAGATATGCAGGAAGCGACTATGCCTATCGTAAACGAAGGCAAACTGGAAGGCATTATTTCTGTCAAAGATATTGCTACAGCCAACATGGATATTTACGAAACAAGAATTCTGGCAATGTCCAAAACAAAATATTCCAATATTCTGGATACCATTGACGGTACCATGGTTGTGGGCAATCCAGAAGATGTGGTGCCGCAGGAAGGGAAAATCCTCATTGGTGCGGCAAACCCTGATCTGCTGGAAAACTATGTAGAACCCGGCGATATTTTGATTACAGGGAACCGTTTTGAATCCCAGCTTTGTGCCATTGAAATGAACGCAGGCTGTATCGTTGTCTGCATGGGTGCGCCTGTTTCCAAAACCATTCAGAAACTGGCAAAGGAAAACAACTGCTCTATCATCAGCACACCCCATGACACTTACATGACAGCAAGACTGATCAGCCAGAGTACACCTCTGGGTTACTTCATGCGGAAAGAAAATCTGATTACATTTAGCGAAGATGATTTTATCAGCGACATCCGCGGCACTATGGCAAAAATCCGCCATCGTGATTTCCCTGTGCTGGATCGTGACGGCAATTATATCGGTATGCTGTCCAGACGTTCCTTGCTGGAAATGGACAACAAAAAAATCATCATGGTAGACCATAACGAAAAATCTCAGGCTGTTGACGGTATTGAAGAAGCGGAAATTCTGGAAATCATCGACCATCATCGTCTGGGCACACTGGAAACATCCATGCCCGTATATTTCCGTAACCAGCCCGTTGGCTGCACTTCCACCATCGTATATCTGATGTATCTGGAAAATCAGGTGGAAATCGACCCCAAAATGGCTGGGCTCATGTGTTCCGCGATTCTGTCTGATACATTGATGTTCCGTTCTCCCACATGTACCCCTGTGGACCAGAAAGCCGCAGAAGCCTTGGCAAAAATTGCAGGCATTGATATTCAGGAACATGCGGAAAAAATGTTCCGTGCAGGCAGCTCTCTGGCGGATAAAACACCAGAAGAAATCTTCTATCAGGACTTCAAGAAATTCAGTGCAAATGGCGTGAACTTCGGTGTAGGTCAGATTTCCTCTCTGGATAAAACAGAACTGGAAGAACTGCGTCCGAAAATTGCGGAATTCATGGAAAACTCCGACAGAAACGACGTGGATATGATGTTCTTCCTGCTGACAAATATCATGGAAGAATCTTCTGATATGGTGTTTGTAGGCGAAAACGCAAAAGAACTGGTGGAAGCTGCTTTCGGCGCGCCCGCAGGCGAAAATCATATTTACCTGCCCGGTGTGGTTTCCAGAAAGAAACAGTTTGTACCCCGTGTGCTGGGTGCCATCCAGCAGTAAGGCGGTTTTGATATGAAAACTTACAAAATGGTGTTGTGTTATGATGGCAGTCGGTACAACGGCTGGCAGAAACAGGGCAACACAGATAATACCTTGCAGGAAAAACTGGAAAAAATCCTCACAGAAATCGCCGGCGTAGAAACAGAAATCGCCGGTTCCGGTCGGACGGACGCAGGCACCCATGCCAAAGGGCAGGTTGCCAGCTTCCGCATGGACTGGAAAAGAACAGCCGCAGAACTTTTGACGGAAATCAATGGACGTCTGCCGGAAGATGTGGGCGCTCTTTCTCTGGAAGAGGCGGAACCCAGATTCCACGCCAGACTGAACGCCAAAGCAAAGCGATATGTCTATACCATCTGGACGGGAGAAATGCCTCCCGTTTTCTGGCGGAAATACAGTTTCTGGTGCAAAGACGAATTGGACGTGGAAGCCATGAAAGAAGCGGCTTCTGCCTTTGTGGGTACCCATGACTTCAAAAGTTTCTGCGCAAACAAACGTATGAAAAAGTCTACGGTGCGCACCATTTATGATATTAACATCGAACAGAAGGAACAACGTCTGGTGCTGTCTTTTACAGGCAACGGCTTTTTGTACCAGATGGTGCGGATACTCACAGGCACCCTCATTGAAGTAGGGGAAGGCAAACGCAGTCCCATGGAAATGGAAGAAATTCTGGCAGCGGAAAACAGGGAGGCAGCTGGCTTTACAGCACCTTCCCGCGGCTTGATGCTGGATGAAGTATTTTATGAACCTTATGGGAAAGGAACGGAGATGCCATGATTCGGATTGCTGACTTAAAACTGCCTTTGGGCAGAGAAGAAAGCCTGCTGAAAAAACGGGCGGCAAAACAACTGCATATCCCTGTGGAACAAATCACATCATGGCGGATTTTCAAAAAATCACTGGATGCCCGGAAAAAAGACCGTATCCATTATGTTTGCGTGGTGGATGTGGCTGTGAATAATGAAAGCAAGGTGCTGGCAGGGGTGAAAGGGAATAAAAACATTTCCAAAACCCCGGATTTGTCCTATCATTTCCCGGAAGGCAAATGTCAGATGGAAAAACGCCCGGTGGTAGTGGGCTTTGGTCCAGCTGGTATGTTTGCGGCACTTCTTTTGGCGCAGATGGGTTTGAAGCCCATTGTGCTGGAACGGGGCGGTGATGTGGACAGTCGAAAGGAAGCTGTGGACAAGTTCTGGAAGACAGGCGTGCTGGATGTGGATAACAACGTCCAGTTCGGCGAAGGCGGCGCAGGGACATTTTCTGACGGGAAACTGACCACCCGCATCAAAGATCCTAGATGCCGAAAGGTGCTGGAGGAATTTGTAGCAGCAGGCGCGCCGAAAGAAATCTTGTACGACAGCAAGCCCCATATCGGTACAGACTTGCTCCGTGGTGTCGTGAAAGAAATCCGGCAGAAAATCATATCTTTGGGGGGCGAAGTGCGCTTTTTCTCCAAAGTGACAGATATTTTCTCGGAAAATGGCATGGTGACAGGCGTAGAAATCAATGGAAAAGAACGTCTGGATGCTTCTGATGTGGTGCTGGCATTGGGACACAGTGCCAGAGATACCTTTACCATGCTTTATGAAAAAGGCTTTGCTCTGGAACAGAAGCCCTTTGCCATGGGGGTGCGTATTGAGCATCCGCAGGACATGGTCAATGTTTCTCAGTACGGCGAAGCGGCAGACCAGCTTCCAGCGGCAGATTACCGTCTGACTTATACCACCACGAAAGGCAGAGGGGTCTATACCTTCTGCATGTGCCCCGGCGGCTATGTGGTGGCAGCGGCTTCAGAAGAAGGTCGTTTGGCTGTCAACGGCATGAGCGAACACGCCAGAGATGGGCAGAACGCCAATTCCGCATTGCTGGTGCAGGTGTTCCCTGAGGATTTCGGAAGTGAACATCCCCTTGCGGGCATGTATTTCCAGCGGGAATTGGAAGAAAAAGCCTTTCAGGCTGGCGGAGGCAACTATACAGCCCCTGTCCAGACTGTAGGCAGCTTTTTGCAGAACAAAGAAAACGCTTTTGGGCAGGTGCGTCCGACCTATGCGCCCAAAACGGTTTTTGCGGATATGAAAGAAATTTTCCCGGACTTTATGACGGAAGCCATGGCGGAAGCATTGCCGGCGATGGGTCGGCGGCTGAAAGGCTTTGACCGGGATGACGCTGTGCTGACGGCTGTGGAAAGCCGCAGTTCTTCTCCTGTGCGTATTTTGCGTGGAGAAGGGGGACAGAGCCTTTCTCTGACGGGATTATATCCCACAGGTGAAGGGGCAGGCTATGCCGGCGGTATTGTGTCAGCGGCTGTGGACGGCGTTGTGGCGGCAGAGCATATTTTCCGCAGACATGTAAAATAAAGAAAATTTGAAGTGGATTCCCTTCATGTTTAGGGCTTGCTTCATAAGAAAAAAGATAGCTGGAGTCTTTGAGATACAAAAGATTCCAGCTATCTATTTTTGTACGCCGAACAGGTATGACAAAACCCCCAGTTCAACTGGGGGTAGGTAAAAATACTTTAGTATAAGAAAGAAACCTCCTGCGTTATAATGAAAATGGTCTGGCAACCAAAATTATAGAAGCAGGAGGTTTTGTCAATGAATGACATAAGAAGTTTATCACATTCCAAATGGAGATGCAAATATCATATTGTTTTTGCACCTAAATATCGCAGACAGGTGATTTATAAAAAGTTAAAAGCAGATATTGGGAGGATATTAAGAGAATTATGTGAAAGGAAAGGTGTAAATATTGTAGAGGCGGAGTGTTG
>NZ_FRAH01000115.1 GCF_900142265.1 Anaerotignum lactatifermentans DSM 14214
GCTTGAACGAAGTGAAAGCCAGCGTCATTTAGGCGCTGGCTCTTAATAAGCCCTTATAGGGCTAGTGCAAACCACGTCTTTTAGGCGTGGTTATGATTCTTATGAAGATGCTCCCGATTGCGTATCCTTTTTTGCTGTTATCGAATCATATTGTCGATCATGGCGCTGATCTTGTCCCGACTGATTTTTTCCAGAATGGCTTTTTTCACAAATTCGTCTTTGCTGTAGCCGAACTGTGCCAGATATTCATTCAGCTGTGCCATGGTGTCGGGATCTATGGTAACGGACAGGCGTTTGCCTGTGGATTTCGGTTTTGTACTGCTTTTTTTCGCGGTGGATTTTGTTGTTTTCTCTGCCATAGGGGTTCTCTCCTTCCTCTGTATTCAGTATATCAAAAAAAGAAAAAAATAGCAGTATGTTTTTTCAAAGACCGGGCAAAATAAGTGCGTACCAAACAAAAGGAGGCGCACACAATGGAAAAATGTAATGAATGTATCAGATGTACCGTAGATAACTGCAGACATCACCACAACACAAAAAATTACTGCACACTGGAAACCATTCAGGTAGGCACACATGAAGCAAACCCTACTATGGATCAGTGCACAGACTGTCTGTCTTACACAAAAAGATAAGATTGTCTGAAAGAAGAAACGGGCATTTCATAAAGTTCGGGGCTTCTGCGTAAGAAAACCAAGAAAGCTGAAATCTTTTCTATAAAAGATTTCAGCTTTCTTCTTTTTACAGGGGGGTATCGGGAAGGAGTTTTTCTTTGGGATGACTGTTTTTTATTGCGGCAAGTTTATGCCGTCGGTATAATGAAAATGGAGGTGTTTGCCATGAGATTATATCTGGTTCGACATGGACAAACGGATATGAATAAGCGAAATATGTTTTATGGCTGGACAGATGCGGATATCAACGAAACGGGCGTACAGCAGGCAGAACAGCTGCGGCAGTATTTTCGGCAGATTCCCATTGATGCTATTTACAGCAGTGACTTGAAAAGGGCAGCTCATACAGCGGAAATTATCGCTGACGGAAAAGATATGAAAGTACACTATGACAGCGCTTTTCGAGAACTTTATTACGGAGATTGGGAAAATCAGACCACAGAATACATAGAGAAGAATTACAAGGAAGAACTGCGGGGGTGGGTCACAGACTGGAAAGACCTTGCCATGCCCAATGGGGAAAAATTTTCGGATTTCTACAACAGGGTTGCTGTAGGCGTTGACAGATTGGTGGAAGAAAACCGTGGTAAGAACGTCCTTTTGGTGGCTCATAACGGTGCTCTTAGTACTATGCTCTGTCATTTGACAGGAGCTGGTATGGATGGCTTCTGGCGGTTCGATTCCAAACAGGGGCATTATAGCTCCGTACTGATTTCCAAAAAGTGGACGACCATTGAAAGCATCAACCATCCTTTGTGTCTGGAGGAGGAATGACATGAAAGCCAAATGTCATAATATGGAGAAGAAAGAGGCTGTTTTTTCCAACCAGTATTTATGTGGCGGAAAAATCATAGAATCCTTTATCCCTACCTGTGAGGAGGATGGATTTACTCTTTTGCAGCGGAAACGGGGAATACGGCTGATTTTTGCTGGATTGGAGCCGAAGTTTAATTGGTTTCCTGTGCCTTGTTTTTGGGTTTTTGCTACGGATGAAAAGGGCGGCGCTTTTGCTCATGGAGAAGGCAAGCTGGAAAACAGCCCCATTTATTATGTGTCAGCAGAAAACACATGCTGGTATCTGGCGAAAAATTTCCGGGAATTTGTCCGGCTGGTGATATTTGCACCGGAATGGATGGAAAAAGCAACAGGAAAGAAATCTGATTTTTCAGAAGAAACACAGGAAGAAAGAGAAAAAATGGGCATGGTATTTGGTCTGGAACCGCCGAAAACAGATTTGTTAGAAGTTGTGAAAGAAGCAGAGGAAATTCGTATTTTTGATAGTCAGGCAGAAGCGGAAACAGAATACGAACTTTTATAAGGGGGAGAAGTTATGAAAAAGTATGGAATACTGGCGGCGTTGGTTATGACGTTTGCGTTGGCAGGCTGTGGCGGAGGAGAGCAGGCGGAAGTGCCCGCACAGGAAGCCATGGGCAATACCATGCTCAATTCCGGCGGTGCTGGCGGCAGCAATGGATTTTCTGAAACTTATGAACTGGACAACACCAACGGAGAAGCACTGCATTTTTATGTGAGAAACACACGACCGGAAAGCGATGTGTACACGGAATTGAAAGTAAGTATTCTCTGCGACGAAGAAGAAGTGGCGCAGGAAGTGCTTTTGCCGGGAGAATCCACCGTATTGACAGAAATGCTGACAGAGAAGGAAAAAGAATATACCTGTAAGGCTGTGGCAGGCAAAAACGGCGGAGATATGTTCATGGACTTTGCCATCGTCCAAGGAAAAGCCGAAACGGAGGATGCAGCAGCTTTTTTGGATGAAATGGTTGGGGAACCAGAATAAAAAAATTGGGAAAATCATTGATTTTTCAGGCAGTCTGACGGTTTTGAAAAAAATACGTTCTGTAAAGGAAAAATACTTGACAGCCGCCCCCTTTTCGGATACAATAACACAGGTGGTTGTAAAGTGATTTTACTTTACAGGAGGAAAAGACCATGGATGAAATCTTACATCTGACACTGCTCTACGATTTCTACGGTGAGCTTTTGACAGAGAAACAAAAACAGGTATTCGATCTGCACTATCAGGACGATCTTTCCCTTTCGGAAATCGGAGAGGAATTGTCCATCAGCCGTCAGGCGGTGCGGGATCAGCTGAAGCGGACGGAAAAAATCCTCATGGATTATGAACAGAAGCTGGGGCTGGTAGCCAGATTCCAAGCACAGAAAAAATCTGTACGGGAAATGCTGGATATTTTACAGGAGATGGAAACCGACGGTCTTTCAGAAAAAAGAATCCGCCAACTGGAAAAAATGAAACAGATTGCCGAAGCAATATTATCCTGAGAGGAGGGCGGTCTATGGCATTTGAAAACCTTTCCAATAAGCTGCAGGATGTGTTCAAGCAGCTGCGGGGCAAAGGCAAGCTGACAGAAGCAGATGTAAAAACCGCCATGCGGGAAGTAAAGATTGCGCTTCTGGAGGCAGACGTAAACTTTAAAATCGTTAAAAACTTCATCAAGACTGTTACGGAACGGGCTGTTGGCACAGAGGTGCTGGAAGGTCTGAATCCGGGACAGCAGGTGATTAAGATTGTAAATGAAGAGCTGATTGCTCTCATGGGTACCACACAAAGTCAGCTGACTTTTGCAAAGCGTCCTCCCACCGTTTATATGATGGTAGGTCTGCAGGGTGCCGGTAAAACCACCAGCAGCGGGAAGCTGGCGGGACAGCTGAGAAAGCAGGGCAGAAATCCTCTGCTGGTAGCCTGTGACGTGTATCGTCCGGCGGCGATCAAACAGCTGCAGGTAGTTGGGAAAAACTACAATATTCCCGTATTTGAAATGGGGGACAAACTCAGTCCCGTGGAAATTTCCAAAAAAGCGTTGGAATACGCAGCGGAAAACCGCAACGATGTCATCCTCATCGATACGGCAGGTCGACTGCATATCAATGAAGAACTGATGCAGGAATTGCAGGACATCAAGGAAGTGGTAAAACCTCAGGAAATCCTTCTGGTGGTTGATGCCATGACCGGTCAGGATGCGGTAACCGTAGCGGAAAGCTTTGACAGCCAGCTGGGCATTGATGGTATCATCATGACAAAGCTGGACGGCGACGCCAGAGGCGGTGCGGCACTTTCTGTCAGAAGCGTAACCAACAAGCCCATCAAGTATATCGGTATGGGGGAAAAGATGGAGGACTTGGAGCCCTTCTATCCCGACCGAATGGCTTCCAGAATCCTGGGTATGGGCGATGTGCTGACACTCATTGATAAAGTACAGCAGAACATCGACGAGCAGGAAGCCAAGGAAATGCAGAAAAAAATGCTTTCCAACGAATTCACACTGGAGGATTTCCTTTCTCAGATGCAGCAGATCAAGAAAATGGGTCCGCTGAAAGATCTGATGGGCATGATTCCGGGTATGAATAAATTTAATCTGGACGAAGCCTTAAACGGCGTTGACCCGTCCAAGGAAATGGCGAAAACAGAAGCCATCATCCAGTCCATGACAAGAGAGGAACGGCTGAATCCTTCTATTCTCAATGGACCACGGAAAAAGCGTATCGCCAACGGCTCCGGCAGAAGCATCGCCGAAGTCAATCGTCTGCTGAAACAGTTTGAAGAAATGAAGAAAATGATGAAGCAGATGAACAACATGCAAAAAGGCAAAAAGGGCAAGCTTCCTTTTTTCCGATAAACTTTTTATGAACACTTGCAGGAGGTGAAATGAAATGGCAGTAAGAATCAGACTGAAAAGACTGGGTGCAAAGAAAGCTCCTTTCTATAGAATCGTTGTAGCAGATTCCAGAACATCCAGAAACGGTAAATCCATCGACGAAATCGGTTACTACGATCCTACAAAGGAACCCGTTGTTCTGAAAGTTGACGCAGAAGCAGCTAACAAATGGCTGGCAACAGGCGCACAGCCTTCCGAAACAGCTAAAGCTCTGCTGAAAAAAGCTGGCGTTATCGGCGAATAATTCGTAACGGGAGGCCAATGCAATGAAAGAATTACTGGAAGTAATCGCAAAAAATCTGGTGGAACATCCCGAACAGGTGCAGGTTTCCGAAAAAGAAGGCGAACGCGCTTGGATTTTGGAACTGAAAGTTGCCCCTGAAGATATGGGTAAGGTCATCGGCAAGCAGGGCAGAATTGCAAAAGCAATTCGTACTGTGGTAAAAGCGGCGGCCATCCACGAGGATAAAAAGATTATCGTAGAAATCGTACAGTAAGGGAAACCGCTGTATACGGCAGGGTGCAGGCGCATCCTGCTGATTTTGTTTATACGGAAAAAATGAGGTGCAAAAACCATGGAACAATATTTTGAAATCGGAAAAATCACAGGAACCCACGGCATCCGGGGAACCATGCGCGTATTTCCCACTACGGAAGACCCTTCTCGTTTTGAACGCCTGAAAGAAATCATTGTGGAAATCCGCGGTAAACGGGAAACATTCCATATCCAGAAAGTAGCATTCCATAAACAGTTTGTACTGCTGACTGTGAAAGAAATCACTGACATTAACGTGGCAGAACTGTATAAAAATGGTCGTATTCTTATTCCCGATGCCATGGCAATCCCTTTGGGCGAGGATGAATACTACAATCGTGACCTCTATGGTCTGAAAGTGGTAACAGAAGAAGGGGAAGAACTGGGCGAGATTACAGAAATTTTCCCCACTGGTTCCAATGACGTGTATGTGGTGAAAAAAGACGGCAAAGGCAAAGAACTGCTGCTGCCTGCCATCAAAGACTGCATTAAAAACGTGGATTTGAAAAACGGCGTTATGACTGTAAAACTGCTGGAAGGATTGAGATAAATGAAACAGTTTTTTGTACTGACACTGTTTCCTGAAATGATCCAGCAGACCCTTTCCCATAGCATCATGGGGCGTGCCCAGAAAGAAGGGCATATCTCTGTGGAAGCCATTAACATTCGGGATTATACACTAAATAAACAGAAACATGTGGATGATTATCCCTATGGCGGCGGCGCAGGAATGGTCATGCAGGCACAGCCCATTTATGACGCTTATCAGAGTATTGCAGAAAAGGCACAGGGCGCAAGGGTGGTATATATGACACCCCAGGGCAGACCTTTTACCCAGCGCATTGCGGAGGAACTGTCCCAGGAAGAAAATCTGGTGTTCCTCTGCGGGCATTATGAAGGCATTGACGAAAGAATCATTGAGGAAATTGTCACAGATGAAATTTCTCTGGGAGATTTCGTTCTCACAGGGGGAGAATTGGCGGCAATCACCATCATTGATGCCGTATCCCGTCTGGTGCCCGGTGTGTTGGGTAAAGAGGATTCTTTTGCCGATGAAAGCTTTTCTGATGGGCTGCTGGAATATCCTCAGTATACCCGTCCTCCCGTATTTCATGGGAAGGAAGTGCCGGAAATTCTTTTGAGCGGACATCATGTCAATATTGCCAAATGGCGCAGAGAGCAGTCTCTCATCCGCACCGTGAAAAAACGTCCGGATTTGCTGGAAACAGCAGAACTGACCGCAAAAGAACGGCAGTTTGTGGAAAGACTGCAGGAAGAATTGCAGGAAACAGAATAAAATCTTGGAAGAAAGCTGATATCTTTTATATTGCAAAGATTTCAGCTTTTTTTGTTGTAGAAAAGCGTTAGACAAGATGCGAAAAGATTGCTTTGTATATGCTTTTCAGGTATGATGAAATTAAGAGGAAAAAGAAAGAAAAAATGATTTTGTAGAAGGGGGATGCTTATGAATTGGTGGAATATTTCTGTATTTTATATCATTCCCATTGTATCTGTAGTATTCTTTTTCTTTTGGAAAAGAAAATATCTTTGGATGGCGCCTTTGATTTCTACAGCCATTTCTGTTGTAATCAGCCTTTTGGCAATGCCGTCCATTCTTAGCGATGCAGAGCATCGTAATATGTTTTTTGGTATTAGTGTTATGCTTCATATTTTGATAGCAGTTGGTTTGACTGCCCTTGCTTATGCGGCAGCATATTTTTGGGACAGAAAAGGAAAAAAGAAATTTTGAAATTGTATGAAATAAAAAAGAACATTTGAGGGTATGAAGAAAAGTCTGTAAATAAGATTCTTCTATGATAAGACTGGGTGGAATGCTTTGAAA
>NZ_FRAH01000113.1 GCF_900142265.1 Anaerotignum lactatifermentans DSM 14214
ATGGGATACTTAAAAGGAAAAAGTGCAATGATGATATTCAATCGTCATGCAAATCTGAAGTATAAATTCGGAAATAGGAATTTCTGGGCAACAGGATATTATGTAAGTACAGTCGGTTTAAATACAGCAACGATTCAAAAATATATCAGAGAACAGGAAAAACAAGATCAAATTGAAGATAAGTTGAATACAAAAGAGTATGAAGACCCTTTTAAGGGTAGCAGATAATCATACCACCAAGGCTTGAACGAAGTGAAAGCCAGCGTCATTTAGGCGCTGGCTCTTAATAAGCCCTTATAGGGCTAGTGCAAACCACGTCTTTTAGGCGTGGTTATGATTGTAGGAAAACTAAGTTTTATACTTTTTTCAAGAATGCGGAAGGGTTTGGGGAACAAAGAGTTCCCCAACTGGAATCCGCAGTCAGAATTCATTTCTGACGAGGAAAAGCCGAAGTTTCAAAGCTTTTAGCTGATGGAGCTTCGGCTTTATACTTCTGTCTACTCGTCAAAGTCTTGAATGAAATGAGACTTTGACGACATGGTGTCGAGTTTTTCGACACCATGAGAAGAGCAGGGGTGGAGAATCCCTGCTCTTCTGCTGTCTTGGAATATGTTATCAAATATTTTGAAAGTAAGCTATTATAATTGCATCATGCCAGACATGATGCAGCCGCCTTTGGCGCCGCAGTCCATGACTTCCTGCAACTGTTTTTCATTGATTTTGATGCCACCAATGGCATAAACAGGAATGGATACCCTGCGGCAGACTTCTTCCAGAAAAACAAGTCCTCTGGGAGGAAGTCCTTTTTTGCAGTCTGTGGCATAAATATGCCCAGCAGTGATGTAAGTTGCCCCCAGTTTTTCCGCTTCTTCCGCCTCTGCCGGTGCGTGAATGGAGGTTCCCACATGAGAGAAACCGGAAAGTTCTTCTTTGTGGGCACGGAGCAGGGGGAGGGGCAGATGAATGGCGTTACAGCCCAGTTCTTTTGCCGCACGGAAATAGGTGTGCAGGATACAGGAAACGTTATGACGCTGACAGATTGCCAATACATCTTTTGCCAGAGCGGTGTATTCTGCTTCTGACAAATCTTTTTCCCGCAGAATCAGACCTTTGGGATGGTGCTTGCAGATTTCTTCTATCTGTTCCAGAAAAGGGCGTTTGCTTAAGGTGCGGTTTGATACCGCAAGAATATGGGAAAACAGTGCATCATCATACATAGATATAATCGCTCATGACCGGCTGGAGATTGTTTTTCAGCAGGGTGTCATATACTTCCTGGACAGATCTGCCGTCATCGATCTCGAACTGGTCGTCTCCTTTCTTTTCGGTTTCCTCGGAATGTTCGCCGATGCCGGTGCTGACGCCTGCGGAAATTTTAGTAGCGGCAATATTTACCAGATTATCACGGACACGGGCACATTCTCTGCTGGAAATGGTGATGTTTGCGAAAGGCATGAACAGACGATATGCGCAAACTACCTGCAAAAGCTGTGTTTCGTGAACATCCATGGGGTTGATGCGGTCATTGTTGATGATGGGGCGCAGTCTGGGACAGGAGAACGCGATTTCCGCATGAGGATATTTTCGCTGGAGCAGATAAGCGTGATAGCCTGTTGCAAAAGCGTCCTTGCGGAAGTCGTCCAGACCCAGCAATGCAGCAAAACCAACCCCACGCATGCCGCCTTTCAAAGCACGTTCCTGGGCGTTCAGACGATAAGGGAAAATACGTTTGTGTCCTGCCAGATGGAGTGTTTCATATTTATCGGAATTGTATGTTTCCTGGAAAACGGTCACATAGTCGGCGCCGCATTCGTGAAGATATGCGTATTCATCGGAGTTGACAGGATAAATTTCCAGACCAATGACTTTGAAATATTTCTTTGCGATTTTGCAGGCTTCCCCGATGTATTGTACTGTGGATTTGCTGCGGCTTTCCCCGGTGAGAATCAGGATTTCCTGCAATCCTGTTTTGGCAATGGCAGCCATTTCCTTGTCGATTTCTTCTTCGTTCAGCTGGGCACGGTTGATTTTGTTGTGGCAGTTGAAACCGCAGTAAATGCAGTAGTTTTCGCAGTAGTTAGCAATATAAATGGGTGTGAACATATATACACTGTTGCCGAAATGCTTTCTGGTTTCCACACGGGCTGCCTGGGCGATGTCTTCCAGCAGGGGCAGAGCGGCAGGGGAAAGCAGTGCGGCAAAATCCTCGGGAGTACGGCTGTCATGGACCAAAGCACGGCGTACATCTGCTTCTGTGTATTTGTCGTAATCATAAGCTTCCATGGCTGCAACGACCTGATCCATCACATCAGATTCCAGCACTTCCATACCGGGCAGATAGGTCATGTGGTCAATACGGTTTTTCTTCTGGTCTTCCAGAATTTCTTCACTTAAAATACTTTCGTTCAAATGTTCCTGACTCATGTTCGTCACCTCTCAATCCTGCAAAAATCCTGTCAGTGGAGAAGATGCGCTGGCGCCTTTTTCCAGGGTTCTGCCAAGACCTGCCAGATAAGCGCTGCGTCCTGCTTCAATGGCTTTTTTGAATGCTTCTGCCATCAATTCCACATTTCCGGCGGTGGCGACAGCAGTGTTTGCCATGATGGCAGCGGCACCCATTTCCATGGCTTCGCAAGCCTGAGAAGGTCTGCCGATCCCTGCGTCTACGATGATAGGCAGGCTCATTTCGTCAATGAGAATCTGAATAAATTCTTTGGTGCACAGACCTTTGTTGGAACCAATAGGGGCACCCAAAGGCATGATGCAGGCAGCACCGGCATTTGCCAGATCTCTTGCTACATTGAGATCGGGATACATGTAAGGCATTACGATAAAACCGTCTTTTGCCAGCATTTCTGTGGCACGGATGGTTTCCTGGTTATCAGGCAGCAAATATTTGGAGTCACGCATGATTTCTACTTTGACAAAGTTCCCGCAGCCCAGTTCTCTGGAAAGTTTGGCAATGCGCACAGCTTCTTCCGCGTTTCTTGCGCCGGAAGTGTTGGGCAGCAGGGTAACGGTATCGGGGATATAGTCCAGAATGTTGGCAAGACCGCCTTCGTTGGCACGTCGTACTGCCAGTGTGATGATCTGTGCTTCGGCTTTTTCCACACAAGCCTTTACCAGATCCAGAGAAAATTTCCCGGAACCAAGGATGAAACGGGATGTAAATTCGTGTCCGCCTAAAATGAGTTTGTCATTGTTCTGCATGGTAAAATTCCTTCTTTCTTCCAAAATCAGATATTATACGGTTTCTTCGCCCAGAAGCAGACGGGCGATCATATTGGATTCATGGGCAGCGCAGAGTGCAGCTCTGGGCGCCATGAGGCATTGTCCATGGGCAATATCGGTGGTTTCGTCGCCGCAGAGATAAAAATTGCTGCCAATCTTTCGGGTATGGATGGTGTTGCTGCTGCCGAAGCCTGCCATGCCGGAAGCACAGACCAGTTTTTTCTGGGGAAACCATTCCAGTATGCCGTTGACGAACATGGCTTTTGTTTCTGCGTTGTCAAAAGCTTCGCAGATGATGTCCGCATCGGCAAAAAGGGTTTTCAGATTTTCACTGGTTACCTTTACGCAGTCTGTGGTGATGTCCAGATAAGGATTGATCTGGAGCAGCTGTTCTTTCAGAGCATCTGTTTTATACATGCCCACATGGCGCAGCAGATATTGCTGGCGATTCAGATTGGTCAGGTCTACACGGTCAAAATCAATGAGGTGTAGATGTCCCACACCAAGGCGTGCCAGTGCGAAGGCAACATTGGAACCAAGTCCGCCTAGTCCTGCAATGGCAACATGCCCGGCATCCAGCTTTTCCTGATAGGCTGCTGTGTGGCGTTCCACCAATGCTTCATAGATTTCTTTTTTCGTAAATGGGTGCATCATCAGCCGCCTCCTACAAAACTGACAATTTCGATCTTATCGCCGTCATTGAGATATGTGGTGTCGTATTCACTTTTGGGCAGGATTTCTCCGTTTTTTTCCACTGCGATATAAGTGCGGCGGTAGTTGTTTTCGTCAAGATACGCACCCAGAGTCATAGGTGCGGACAGGGTCAATGTTTTCCCGTTAATGGTGATCATTCAGAAGCCTCCTTTCCAGCAGCGACAAGAAAAAAGAGCTCACAAAGAAATACACCCGTGGTGGTGCACCCCTTCATGAACTCTTGTTCACTCTCAACGCTGCCAATATTCTGTTTCCGTAAAAAGTTCTGGCTTTGGTCTGTCTGTACGCAATAAAAATAGGGAGATGCAACGCATCTCCCGAAAATTCATTCTGTCGATTCCTACGTTGGCATTATCCAAATCAGGTGTAAGGGTCGAAGCAAAACTTCCTCTCAGCCCAATCCATTGAGCTCCCCTGTTTTCTTTTTACGAGAACAGTATATACACGGATTCTGAAAATGTCAACAGGCAAAATGACAAAAAGTATAAAATTTTCGGAAATATGCACATAACTTTACATGTTACAATGAGTCCATAACCAAAGAGGAGGAATTTTTTATGTGGCACATGGAAGAAGAATTACAGACAGAAGGGGTCAGCGTCAGCCTGCTGAAGGAAATCCAGAAGTTCCGCGAAAGTCATGAAGTGGATGCTTCTGTAGCAGGTCGTGTACCGGTGCCCCGTTTTTTATATTATGGCAAAGAAATCTGGGAAGAAGCGGCAGCAGCGTTGTTATGTGGGGAAAATTTGTTGCTGTCCGGTCCCAAAGCAACTGGGAAAAACGTGTTGGCAGAAAATCTGGCGGCAGCCTTTGGCAGACCGTCCTGGGACATTTCTTTTTATGTAAATGTAGACGCCGCTTCCCTCATTGGGACAGATACATTCCGGGATAATCAGGTAGTATTCCGTGAAGGGCCCATCAGCCGCTGTGCACATATGGGTGGCTTCGGCGTACTGGATGAAATCAATATGGCAAAGAACGAGTCTTTGGCAGTGCTCCATGCAACATTGGACTTCCGTCGCTCCATTGATGTGCCGGGGTATGACAGAATTCCTCTGCACGAAGCAACACGATTCATTGCTACCATGAACTATGGCTATGCCGGTACCAGAGAGTTGAATGAAGCGCTGGCATCCCGTTTTGTAGTTATCAATATGCCGGTTATTTCTGAGGAAAACCTACGGAAGCTGCTGAAACGGGAATTCCCTACACTGAAAGATAAATGGGCAGAACAGTTTGCCGCGTTGTTTCGAGAATTGGAAACAAAATGCGATAACGCGGAAATTTCCACAAAAGCGCTGGATTTGCGTGGGCTCATGGCATCCATTCATTTGATGGAAAAAGGTCTGAAAGCGGTTCGTGCACTGGAAATGGGTATCATCAACAAAGCCTTCGATCCCTTTGAACGGCAGTTGGTGGCAGATGCCATTGCCGCAAGAATTCCGCAGGATCTGGACTATGGAAAGCTGTTTGGTGATCGCTGATGAAAAACAGAGAGATTGCGGAGCGTCGTGCCGTCAATCAGATTTGGAACGCCGCACAGGATTATTCCCTGCAGCCGGTGTATGTTGCCTTTGATGAGGACGGCGACGCGGATTTTTATTTCAATACGGTCATTGGTGCCGTATATCATTATTTTCAGTTTGAAACGTTGGATAAGATGTTTACCTACCTTCAGCGCAGACAGGATGGGGAATTGTATGTGGAACTGCTGTGGCTGGGGCTGGAAAACTGTGTGTTCGGCAAAGCCAAAGATGAACGTCCTGCCATGGCAGAACTGCGGCGTGCTTATGCGGAAAAATTTCTGGCAAGACCCAAAGACCATGTGGTGGAATCTTTACTGTGGGATTTGAAGCGTGCTCATTGCCAGCGTATATTGGGTCAGGCAGATGATCTGGACGAAGAAAAACGAAAAATATTGGATGCTTTGGAATTTCCCGCGGACTGCAACACAGAACAGGTGACAGACCGCATGGATCTTCTGCTGAATCAGTATTTTTTCAAAGGGCATTTCAAAGAGTTTGAAGAATTGGGCGGTCATATCAGTGATTCTCCGTTTTTCTGGCCAAAAGGCTGGGGAAAACGGGCAGGCAGTGCTTTGCGGCGTATCGACTGGGAAGGAAAAACCACAGAGGAGAAGGATTCCCTCATGGGCAAAGCGAGAAAGCTGTATCAGCGGCTGACATTTTCCAGACCCAGTGCCAAGGTGGTGCGCGCCTATGTGGAAAGCTGTTTTGGGAAATCCATGTTTTCCACAGCGGAAATGGCAGAAATCGAAAAGAAACTCTGCACAGAAGCCCATCGGGAATGTTTATTGCATTTCACCAGAGGGGAATTCACAGAAACGGGAGAATTGACCAGAGAAGCGGCAGAACAGCGGGAATTTGCTGAGAAACAGAGAGAAGCCAATGAAGCTTATTTTCAGGCAAACGAAAGCCAGACCATGCTGGCAGTCAATAAACTGACAGAACGCATACGCAATGCTATATTGCTGCAGCTGGAACCCACGGTGTACCGTACTCGTGCCGGAAATCTGCTGGCAGGGAAGGTATGGCGGAATGTATATCTTCATGATGAACGGATATTTGAGAAAACATCGGATAGCCAGTTGGATACCCTGACGGTGGATATTTTACTGGATGGCTCCGCTTCCCAGCGAGAACAACAGGCGAAAGTGGCAACACAGGGCTTTATCATTGCGGAAAGTTTGACTCGCTGTAATATTCCTGTTCGCGTAAGCGCTTTCAGCAGTGTCAGTGGCTGTACGGTTATGCAGGTATTGCGGGATTACCATGACACTTCCAGAAATAAAGATATTCTGCATTTTCTGGCGGCTGGCTGGAACCGGGATGGTTTGGCATTGCGGGCGGCAGACTACCTCATAGAACAGGAGAGAAGCGAACACAAAATGCTCATCATACTTTCCGATGCCCATCCCAATGACGATCAGCCCATGCCGTCAAAGGAAGGGCTTCATTTGCCCAAAGATTACGGCGGAGAAGCTGGTGTGCAGGATGTGGCAGAGGAAGTGAGCCGCCTCAGAAGAAAAGGTATCTGGGTCATTTCCGTCTTTACGGGAAATGATCGGGATTTGCCGGCAGCCCACAAGATTTATGGCAGAGAATTGGCAAGAATCCGCTCCGTCAGCTGGTTTGCCGATACGGTAGGACGGCTGATACAGGAGAGAATCAGAGAAATGTAAAAGTATAAAAGACTGGACAATATGGTTCAGTCTTTTTGTATTATTACTTTAGTGCTGAAGGCTGCAAAGCAGCCTTTAACAACCGCCCGCTCTGCGGGTGAGATTAAAGCTTAAGCAAAAAGCATCGTCCTTGTTGTAAAATAAGGGTGTTCAAGCCTAAATATTTTACATAAGAAAGGACGATGCTTTTATGGCAAACAGTTTAGCACACACAAAATGGGTATGCAAGTATCATATCGTATTTACACCAAAGTATAGAAGAAAAATAATTTATTATGAATTGAGAGCGGATATTCAAAAAATAATTAAAGATTTG
>NZ_FRAH01000112.1 GCF_900142265.1 Anaerotignum lactatifermentans DSM 14214
CACCTCGTCCAAGGTGTGTTCCTGTTTCTCACTTTGGTCATCCGAAATGGTATCAAAATCCACCAAAGTAAACAGGCTCATGCGGAACATTCCATCTTCTGTCATGGAAATATTCATGTGACTGAACCCATCTACACCTTCGATGGCAACACATAAAGGACGCTTCAGATATGCCAATCGAATGATATCAGCCTCACACAAGCAGATTTTTCCACCTGCGAATTTCTGCTGCATCTTTTCTTGGATACGAAGTGCTGCCTGCTGGACAAAAAGCTTTTTATAATCCGGCTCCAGCTGAACCAATGTTGCATTTTTTCTTGGTTGTTTTTTACCAGCCTTTTTTGACCAACGAACCGCAATAGCTTTTCTGTTTAAGTAGAGGAAGTAAAGTATACTGCTCACCAACGAGATTCCTCTTGCTGCCATTTTCCAAGAACTTGGCAAAATGATTTCACATAAAATAAGCATTGTTACAAGTACGCCGGCTGCCTTCCATACACTCTTTCTTTTCATTTTCAATCATCCTTTCTAAAACAAAATAAAAAAAAGAGGAATGAAATCAACAAAACCATTGCATTTCATCCCTCTTCATTTCTTCCCAATGCTGTTTACATAGGAAGATCATCCTCATCAGCACATGTATGTTCATCATACACAGGTGCAGATTCTTCTTTTTCCTCTTTCTTTCCGCTGGCAACAAACTGCCAATCATAAACACTTACTTTATTCGCCTTTCCCTTGCTTCCGTCCCTCCTTTCAAAATCAACTACGTCTAAATCGCCAGAAATCATGATTTGACTGCCTTTTTTGACGCCGGCTGACTCCATTCTTTGGGCTATAGACTGGAAAGCCCAGCATGGCAAAAATACCGTGTGCTTTCCCTCGCCATATCCCTTTGTAACTGCCAGATCAAAACGAAGATATGGTGTTTTTTTCGCACTTTCCTTCAGTTCCAAGTCCGCTGTTACCCTTCCTACTGTTGTAATTTGAATCATTCTCATTCTCCTTTCTGCCTTTCGGCTTAAAAAAATAATAAAATAAAAAAAAGCGCTTTTGCTTCATGTCTTTTAAACATAAATACAAAAACGCTTTTTATCCTTAAACTACCTACCTGTTTCAGTCAACAGGCAAAAACCAATGATTACAAGTTTAGATTAGCATAAGGAACTGATGTTGTCAATTATTCTATTTCTTCTTTTTAGCATTATCTGAAAGGAAAATTGTAATTTAACCTACTTTTCTTTCTACTCAGCAAAACACCGTTCAAACAATCTCAATCTTAAAAATATCTTCTAATGGAATTTGTATACTATTTGTCAGTTCCAATATACCTTCATTTGATTTGATTCTTTTGAAACCTCCATCTTCTTCCCTATATGCACCAGCATCTTTTGTTGTATCATGTCGAAAATAAATAACCTTTATTTTTTTCATACCAGCTTGTTCCTGTTGTAACAAAGAAATTTTATAATTCAGCTCAACTACTGCATCTTCACTTAACTCTCGTCTATCTTCTGTAATTCTTGCTGTTTCACGAATCACCACATCATATCCAGTCAGTGCTGCAAAAGGCAAAAATTGAGCGGCTAGATTTTGTCTTGACATTCGTGAATGTTTTTTGGAAGTTGGATGCGGCAAATCTATGATATCATCATATTTTCCACTCATGCTTTATGTCCTCCAATCTGATTATTCCTATCTTTTGCTGTTGCACCTTCCTCCAAGCTAACACCTTTCAAAACGGCATTCTTTCCAAACTTATGCTTAATGGATAACAACGCCTGCTGTAGTTTTTTCTCTTTTTCTCTCTCGGCAGCTTCTTTTTCTTCTATTTTGTTCTTCTCAGCGTAATCTGTAAAAAGGTCTAACTGTTCACAAATGTGATTCTTTAAAATAACGTCTTCGGCAATCACATGATTTGCTACAATATTGATCCTTCGGATTAGAAGCTTTTCATCCGTAATATCTTCAAAAAGTCTTATTGCTGCATCAATGATCTTTTTGCTGGAAGAAGTAGGTTTACCAAGTGAAATCGTGCCTTGTGCATGCTGTGGGACTGCTCTACCATAATGATTTATTTTAATCTTACCAGTATAAGAACGTATTTTTTCAGTATCATTCAGATTTTCTCTGTCATAACCTATGGTCAAAACAAGTTGATCCGTCACAAAACCTTTTTCCACCAAATCTAAAGAAAGCTGATCAGCCATTTCCAACAGCACGATTTTCGCCTTTTCATTTGGATAAGGACAATGTAGCACTTGACCAGAACCCATACTATTGTTTTCCGGTTTATACGCCTTGATATCTGCAATGGTACACGGCTCCCAGCCCCAGGCATGGTCGATCAGCAGCTCCGCATTGATGCCAAAGAGTTTATACAGTAACTCCTCATTATGATAATCTGTCTCTTTTCCTATGGAACATCTTGCAATATCTCCCATGGTAAATAGACCATTGTCCTCCAGTTTCTTCGCATAGCCTCGTCCAACTCTCCAGAAATCTGTGAGCGGTCTATGTTCCCATAATAGCCTACGATATGACATTTCATCAAGCTCCGCAATACGCACACCATTTTCGTCTGGATGTATGTGCTTCGCCCCAATATCCATAGCGACTTTAGCTAAATACAGATTAGAACCAATACCCACCGTAGCTGTAATACCTGTTTTATTCAAAACCTGTTTAATGATTTTCATTGCAAATTGTCTGGCAGTCATTCCAGTAGTTTTCAAGTAGGGCGTCACATCCATAAACACTTCATCGATAGAATAAACATGGATATCCTCCGGGGATACAAACTGCATATAAATATCATAAATGTAAGCACTCTGCTGAATATAATATCTCATTCTGGGTGGTGCAACGATATAGTCCACTGCAAGAGCGGGATTTTCCCTCAGCTCGTCTGCATCATACGAAGATCCTATGAACTCTTTACTTTGCAGTCTGGCTTTGCGTTCGTAATTGATTTCCTTTACCTTTTGCTCTACTTCAAAAAGTCTTGGTCTTCCCTTGATCCCCATAGCTTTCAAAGAGGGTGAAACCGCAAGACAAATGGTTTTATTTGTTCGGCTGGCGTCTGCCACCACAAGGTTAGTTGTCAATGGATCTAGTCTACGTTCCATACATTCCACCGAAGCATAATATGCTTTCAAGTCAATAGCAATATAAGTTCTGTTTTTCATCATACTCTCACCTTAATAAAAGAACATACGTTCTTACATCATTTTATATTTATTATTGCAAACAGTCAATAAAAATATCTTTCCATCAAAAAGGGCTTATGCTAAAGCATACAATAATAGCCATCTCAAAGGCAATCCCTTTGACTATGGTACCTTGAGGGTGACATCTCCGGAAGTTGTGGTGAGATTGTGGCCATTGTTTCCGCTGCGGTAGCCTTGGCGTTGCTCATTGCGCTCATATCGGGCTGCCTGGGTCAACTTTTCTGCCTCGACCTCCAGAAGCTCGTTGAGGGTTTCCTCTATGCTGCCGCGCACAAGTTCCTTGAACTGCCCCTTGATAACTTCTTCGTTTCGCTGTACAATCTTCTCGCATATGGTTTGCTGTCTCCTTTCAGAATGATGAGTCGCAACTTCATTCTACCAGAGATCTGCAAACCATATCTCTTTTTGTTCCTTTTTAATTTGCAAAACTTATTGTACTTTGAATCCAGATCTTATTTATACATAGATCAATTCCATCAAAAAATGGCGAAGTGCTTATCGTAACACTCCGCCGAAAGCCTAACCGGTTTGAGGAAAAAATGCTTGGTTAGGTCTGCTTTACTATTTTATGCAGTCCTGCTGCATTTATACACTTAAATGTGCTTTCCAATCCACTGGAAGATTCATTGCTGTATAACTAACTACACTAATATTATTTTGAATCAACTTATCAAAAGTATCCACAAATACTGTCCACTCCTCATCAGATGAACGCAAGTACTTCATTGCCAGTAGGATTTGATACAAACCGTTATGTACCGGCGATGGTGTGACTTTATCTGCATCCAGAATTTCCGGTGTCGTATGTATTGTGCGATTGTAAATTCTGGAATTATGAGCACACATATTACGCAATACCGAAACGCCCTGTATCCATGAAGCAAGCATTTTCTGAGATAGATTTACCAAGTTCCCTTTTATCGATTTATATTGTTAATTAGCTGCTAATATAGAATACGAACTTCCAATACCTGTTTTCAAATTCTTAATTATTTTCGATAGTGTACCAAATGAAAGAACTTCAACAGTTGCCCATACAGGTACCTCTCCATCATTATTGTCAAAATTATGTTTGATAAACACATTATTAGAGTGAGCAATTTCTGACGCTACTGTAGACATATTCTGCCAATACAGTTTTTTCTCTTTAAAAATCGATGATTCCTGCAGAACAAGTGGTTCTCCGTGTATAAGCAACGCTTCCACCAATCGTACTCTCAAAGCCACTTCAATCTTGGAAATCATTGCAAAAATCAACGCAGATAATTCCTGATCAAATTGATACAGCTTTAAAATATCTTCAAACTTTGTTCCTGGAATATACTTCTTTGTAGCATTATCATATAAGTGAAACGAGTATCCACGCAGACGATAATAACCAACAGATTTTAATGCCTTTTCCACATTAGCCTGATCCACAAACTCCATCTCCGCATCTATATACGATTGTACCTGCTGTGCTATTGTTAATATTTGTTTTGGATATTGATACATAAAACACCCCATAAATAAAAAAGTCCCACTGTGTTGCGCATGAAAAATCAGAGGCGTGGTGGGTTCTGTTACTATCATTATACAACTTTTATTGCAGCTGTCAAAATTCCTTTTCGAAAAAAGAATACAAGCTTTGTTGGAGTACAATACATATTGGACAGCTAAATAAAAAAAGAGGAAGGATACGGCTTCATGGGGTATAGTTGAGTTGCGAACTAAACATAACAATGAAGAAGCTGTATCTTTCATGAGTAAAAGTATAACACAAGACATAGCCTATCGGCAATCCCTGATGAAGTATGCAGAGAAATATCGGGTGAGTCGTGCCAGCAGGAAGTACAATAAAAACCGGTCATGCATCGGCGGTGTGAAACTTTTTCTGTAAATATGTATCTGAATGGGTTCTTCTATGATAAAATCTAATTCATAGGAGGACCTTTTATTATGGCAAAACAGAAGAAACCTGTACACCGCGTACAAATGACAGAAGGAAAGCGTAACATTATTCATCAGCTCCTGGAAGAATACGAATCCAGACAGCTGAGGATATTCAGGAAGCTCTAAAGGATCTTCTTGGTGGAACCATCAAAGAAATGATGGAAGCCGAAATGGACAACCATCTTGGTTATGAAAAATCTGAACGTTCTGACAATGATGATTACCGGAATGGGTATAAACGCAAACGTATCAACAGCAGTTATGGCTCCATGGAAATTGAGGTGCCTCAGGATCGTAAATCCACTTTTCAACCTCAAATCGTCAAAAAGCGTCAGAAAGATATTTCAGACATCGATAGAAGATCATCTCTATGTATGCCAAAGGAATGACCACCAGACAGATATCTGAAACCACCGAGGATATTTACGGTTTTGAAACTTCGGAAGGATTCATTTCTGATGTAACAGATAAAATCCTCCCTCAGATTGAAGATTGGCAGAACCGCCCTTTAGATGAAGTATATCCCATTCTTTTTATCGATGGGATTCATTATTCTGTTCGAGATAATGGGATAATCCGCAAATTGGCGGCATATGTGATCTTAGGGATCAATACGGAAGGCAAAAAAGAAGTTCTCACCATTCAGGTCGGGGAAAATGAAAGCTCTAAATACCGGCTATCTGTCTTGAATGAACTGAAGAACCGATGGGTAAAAGATATCCTGATTCTTTGTGCTGATGGTCTGGCTGGAATCAAAGAAGCCATTGCTGCCGCCTTTCCGAAAACAGAATATCAGCGCTGCATTGTCCATCAGGTAAGAAACACTCTGAAATATGTTCCAGATAAAGACAGGAAAGCCTTTGCAACGGATTTGAAAACCATCTATCAGGCACCGCTCTGGCAGCCCTTGAACGCGTAACAGAGAAATGGACACCCAAATATCCGAACTCCATGAAACGCTGGAAAGATAACTGGGATGCCATTTCTCCAATTTTCAAATTTTCGTCAGATGTCCGAAAGGTCATATACACGACCAATGCCCTAGAATCTCTGAATTCCACCTATCGGAGATTAAACCAGCAAAGAAGCGTATTTCCAAGCGATACAGCATTGCTGAAAGCCCTGTATCTGGCTACCTTTGAAGCTACAAAAAAATGGACAACCACCATTCGGAACTGGGGTCAGGTCTACGGAGAACTGAGTATTATGTATGAAGGACGGCTTCCAGAATAAAAAGAACAGATTGGTTAAAACAGGCGGAAAAGCCGCCTGTTATTGACATGGGGAGTATCCCAAAGTTTGTGTAAACCTTCAAACTGATGTAAGATAAACTTACCAGTTTGGAGGTTTATTTTATGGCAAGAAAAAAAGATACACCACAAAAAGCTGCCCTTCGGGAAATGATGGGCAATTATCTGAAAGAAAACAATGTAAAGGTCAAGGATGGAACCGATGTCAACTCCATTATGCGGGATATGATGTCCATCATCCTGGAAGGCGCTTTGGATCAGGAAATGGATGAAGAACTGGGATATTCCAAGTATGATTATCGCAACAAAGAAACAGATAATTCCAGAAATGGTCATTCCCAGAAGACCATGCATACCAGCTATGGCGATATGGAGATTGATATCCCCAGGGATCGGAAAGGCGAGTTTGAACCACAGATCGTCAAGAAATATCAGAATACAGTTACTCAGGATATGGAGGAAAAGATCATCTCCATGTATGCCAAAGGAATGACCACGAATAATATTGAAAGCCATATGCGCGAATTATACGATATCGAAATTTCTGACAGTACCATCAGCAGGATCACAGATAAGATACTTCCTATCGTGAAAGAATGGCAGGAAAGACCTTTGGAAGAAATCTATGCGGTTGTTTTTATGGATGCCATCCATTACCATGTACGTAACGAAGGCCGGATTGTAAAACGTGCGGTCTATATCGCTATCGGAATCGATATGAGTGGATATAAAGATGTACTCGGCATGTATGTGGGGCAAAACGAAAGTGCGAAATTCTGGCTTTCTATTCTGAACGGTCTGAAGAACCGTGGTGTGGAAGATATCCTGATTGCATGTGTGGATGGCCTGACAGGCTTCCCTCAGGCAATTGAAGCGGTATTTCCAGAGACAGAGATTCAGCAGTGCATCATCCATCAGATCAGGAATACAACAAAGTTTGTTTCCTACAAAGAACTCAAGCCCCTGATGGCTGATCTGAAACGTGTATATGCCGCGCCGACAGAAGAGATTGCACTGGCTGAATTAGAAAGTTTCGATGAAAAATGGAGCGGAAAATATGGCAGTGTGAAACTTTTTCTGTAAATATGTAATTGAAGAGGTTCTTCTATGGTAAAATTTAAATCATAGGAGGACCTTTTATTATGGCAAA
>NZ_FRAH01000111.1:0-3615 GCF_900142265.1 Anaerotignum lactatifermentans DSM 14214
ACGAAATGGATGTTATGTTTTAAGAAATAAAAGAAGGTGAGGCAAATGGCAAGTCCTATGGCAGTTGCCGTTATGACGAAGAAAGCGTTGGAGCTTGCAGAAGACAAACGAGTGCGGACACTGCTGGCAAGTATTGTGGCAGGTATTGTAATCGTGATGCTGATACCGCTGCTGGTTATGGTTTCTATCTTCAATATACAAGCAGGATTCAGTCAGGAGGTGGCAAGGATCATATTCGATGGTGGACCTATTCCAACGGATATTGATGCGGAACTTTCCAAAGCCATGGAAGAAATGATTGATGCCTTTGAGGAATTGGATCAGACAATAGAAGCATTGGAAGAAGAAGGATTTGACGATATCAAAGTCAAGTCCTTTTTTTATATCCTCTATTTTACAAAGGATCTGACAGATTTTGATGAGGAATTCTATGCGGGCTTTGTGGATTGTTTTGTGGGTGAAAAAGAAGATGACGAGATTTATGAGGAACTGGAAGACTACCTTCCCTATACGTTTACGGAAACGGAAAAGATGGAAATCCGAAATCTATATCTGTTTATCAAGTATGGATATGCCACGACAGATAAAATCACAGGCATTCCTGGGGAAGCCTTCAATGATGAAACTTTTGCAAAACTCATGCAGGAAGCAACAAAATATATAGGCTTTCCATACCAATGGGGCGGAAGCACACCAGAAACCAGTTTTGATTGTTCCGGCTTTGTATGTTGGGTATATACCCATTCCGGCGTCCATAACCTTCCCAGAACATCGGCACAGCAGATCTATAACCAGTGTACACCGGTGTCAAAAGATGAGGTCAAGCCGGGGGATTTGGTGTTTTTTACAGGAACATATCAAACCAGCAGCCCCGTAACTCATATCGGAATCGTGCGTCCAGAGGGGCGAAAGTTAGAAGTAGATTAAAGAAAGGGGGACAGAAAAAAAGGCACTACCCCGTAAGATAACACGGGAAACCACCTGCCTAACCGAAAGGCGAAAGCTGTACGGGAAAATAGCACGGCAGGAAAGCAGAAAGTTGTTCAAAGACAATAGAACACGACTGAACTGCAAGGTTAAGTGAATATGAGGATAAAACTATATTTGTTGAATGTGAGTTCCAAACCTCTGTTATATGTGGACACAGGAAACTTGTCTGAAACCTGTGGTATGAGTAACGCTGAAAATAAATTCCTTTCAGTGGGTTATCAATGAACTCATACGGTACGCTGGAGAACCAGTAGTAACGGAACGAAAGCATATCCGACAATTCACACTAGCCTACTACTTTCGTCAACTGGAGATTACCTAAACCAGAATGCCAACAATGGCTATGCGTAATGCTCTTGTAGTGATAAATCACAAGGCTATGCTAAGTGAGATGACGCTGAAAATCTGGCAAGGTAACGGAGCTTTCATAGTAGTCTGAGAACCCTGAAAAGACAGGGAAAGCCGTAAAATCGGATACGGGAAAACCGTTCACATGGCGAAGGAAAGCAGTCTTAGCGAATTAAAATTAGAAATTGATTAGGGAGGAACACCTCAAATGAAACCAACAATGGAGATTTTAACCAAATTACAGGAAAATTCAAAAAAGAACCATGATGAAGTATTTACAAGGCTCTATCGGTATTTACTCCGTCCAGATATATACTATGTTGCATATCAACACCTCTACTCCAACAAAGGAGCAGGAACAAAGGGTGTAACAGACGATACAGCGGACGGTTTTAGTGAAATATATATTGAAAATATCATTGAAGCCTTAAAAAATGAAATGTATCAGCCAAAACCAGTACGACGTACATACATCAAAAAATCAAATGGCAAAATGCGTCCATTAGGACTGCCTGTTTTTACTGATAAGCTGATACAGGAAGCAATACGCATGATATTAGAAGCAATCTATGAGCCTATTTTTTCAGACTACTCTCACGGTTTCCGACCAAAAAGAAGTTGTCATACTGCTCTTGCTCAAATAAAAAAAGAATTTACAGGAGCACGTTGGTTTATAGAGGGCGATATAAAAGGATGTTTTGATAACATCAATCATGCAATACTAGTGGAAATTATCAATCAGAAAATTAAAGATGCACGTTTCCTGAAACTCATTCGTTTATTCTTAAAGGCAGGTTATATGGAAGATTGGAAATACCACGAAACTTATAGCGGTTGCCCCCAAGGTGGTATCATTTCGCCTATTCTTGCGAATATCTACCTTAACGAATTAGACCGTCACGTAATGAAGATAAAGAAAGAGTTTGATGTGGCAATAAAGGCACATTATACACCAGAATATACAAAACTGGTAGGACTACGCAAAAGATTACACAACAAAATTAAAAATAGCAATGGTATAGAAAGAGAAAAGCTGATTGAAGAATATAAATCTGCAACAGCTCAAATGCTTAAACTACCAGCGAAACAATGTGACGACAAGAAAATAAAATATGTGCGTTATGCTGATGATTTCCTAATAGCTGTGAATGGCAATCGACAGGATTGTGAGAAGATTAAGCAAGAACTTACAGAATTTATAAGTACCACATTAAAAATGGAACTTAGTCAAGAAAAAACTCTGATTACACATAGTAATACTCCTGCTCGTTTTCTCGGATATACTGTCAGGGTACGACGTGACCAGCAGATTAAACCAAAAGGAAAATTTAAAACCCGTTCTATGAATAACAAGGTGGAATTGAATATTCCATTCAAAGACAAGATAGAGAAATTTCTATTTTTAAATGGAATTGTAAAGCAGAGGTCAGACAATGGAAGATTAGAACCTATACACCGACCACAACTGCTTAACAGGACAGATTTGGAAATAGTGACTATCTATAATGCAGAATTAAGAGGTATCTGTAACTTTTATGGATTGGCAAGCAATTTTAACAAGCTAATCTATTTTAATTATCTTATGGAATATAGCTGTTTGAAAACACTTGCAGGAAAGCACCGTTCCAAAGTTTCTAAAATCATAGCTATGTACAAAGATGGTACAGGCAAATGGGCTATTCCTTATGAAACCAAAACAGGAATAAAGAAAATGTATTTTGCTAATTATGCTGACTGCAAAGGAAAGAAGTTTACTGATATTATTCCGCAAACAGCTAAAAATTATTCCCATGATGTAACAACATTAGAAAGCCGATTAAAGGCGAAGCTATGTGAAGTATGTGGATGTACGGAAAGTGACAGATACGAAATCCATCACGTAAATAAGGTTAAAACCCTTAAAGGGAAATCAGAATGGGAAAAGATAATGATAGCCAAAAGGCGAAAAACAATCGTGGTATGCCACAAGTGTCACATGGCTATACATCATGGTGAAAAGAAATAACCTGTAGTGGAGCAAAGATGGAGAGCCGTGTGCATTGAGAAATGCAAGCACGGTTCGGGGAGAGGACTGCACAAACCTACCTTAGAAATAAGGAAAGGCGGTGCTTTCCTACTCTACTATGTTGGGGACAATCAGATGCTGCATTGTGGCGATCCCATCGGCTATGCAAATTTGGGAAATTCCTATTGGGTGAAGCATTTTTATGGATTTGGCAGATTGTAAAGGAGTGTGAAAAAAGTATGATTGAAAAAATCACAGTAGAAGAATTGAAA
>NZ_FRAH01000111.1:4300-7481 GCF_900142265.1 Anaerotignum lactatifermentans DSM 14214
CTGCAGTATTTTGATCAGCAGATGACTTTGCACTGCCTGTTTATCCAAAAAGAGGATGCGGAGTTTGGTGTTTTGATCAGCCATGACCAAAAAAGTGGTGAAGTTTATTCTGGCTATCTGCCGAACTTGGATCAATTTCAAGAGATTGGATGTGAGATTTCAGAAAAAGAAAACTGCATGGAACCGCAGATGTGACCGAAAAAGGAGGTGGATACCATGAAACTTTCTGCGATACAGGTGAAGTTTGAAACCAGCAAGTATCAAGCACTAAAGCGATATGCGGCAAAAAAAGAGGTGTCTTTGGAGCAGGAACTGGAAGAAACACTGAACAGGCTGTATCGAAAACTGGTGCCGCCAGATGTCCGTGAGTATATAGAAGAAGGCGATGATATAGAAAAAACAGGTAAACCAAAAGTGAAAAAAAAGGAAAAAGAATCCGAGAAAGAACAGAATCAAGCAGAACAGCCGCAGGATAGCCAATCCGTTTAAGGAAAAGAGAACAATTAGTTTTATACTTGACTGTTTTTTGTATTTATGGTATGCTGACATAAAAATAAGTATGTGAGGTGTAAAGATGATTAATTTTTCTTGCAAATAAAATTAAAATATACAATGATGCTATGGTCTTAGGGTATCATTGTGCCTATTGCAAGAAAGTTAAAAGTCTATTTACTTGATTTGATATATTCATATCACTCTCAATGGGATAATATTATTATGCTATGACGAGCTGTAAGAATTAACTTTCTTGCAGCTCTTATTTTATTTTCTTTGTGTTTTGAACAAAGGAGGAATGAATGATGTCAATGATTCAAGTGGAGAACCTTACATTTTCTTACCCATCAGGTTATGATAATATTTTTGAAAATGTTAGTTTTCAGATTGATACAAATTGGAAGCTTGGCTTTATAGGAAGAAATGGCAGAGGAAAAACAACTTTTTTCAATCTTTTGCTTGGTAAATATGAATATCAAGGGAAAATAAAGTCTTCCGTGCAATTTGACTATTTCCCATATGTTATTGCTGACAAAAACAGATTAACAGAAGATATTCTTTTTGAAATTTGTCCGTTTGCAGAAAGGTGGGAAATAATTAGAGAATTGTCTTACCTAGAAGTTCATGAAGATGTGCTTTTGAAACTCTTTTCAATACTTTCGGGTGGAGAACAGACAAAAGTGTTACTTGCAGCACTATTTTTAAATGATGGACATTTTCTGCTCATTGATGAACCAACAAATCATTTAGATGCAAAAGCAAGGGAATTGGTTTCAGCATATTTGAAAAACAAAAAAGGTTTTATTTTAGTATCTCATGATCGTTGTTTTTTAGATGGATGTGTTGATCATATTTTATCTATAAATCGATCCAATATAGAAGTGCAAAAAGGAAATTTTTCTACTTGGTATACCAATTTTCAGCAACAGCAAGAGTTTGAACTTGCCAAAAATGTAAAGCTAAAAAAGGATATTGCACACATGAAGCAGGCAGCTCAGCAAACAAAAAGCTGGTCTGATGCTGTTGAAAAGACCAAAAATGGTACCCGTATCAGTGGTGTAAAAGCGGATAAGGGATATATTGGTCATAAAGCGGCTAAAATGATGCAAAGAGCAAAAAATATCGAAGCAAGGAAACAGCGAGCAATTGACGAAAAATCCAGTCTTCTTAAAAATTTGGAAACGGCAGAAGATTTAAAAATGAAGCCGTTATTATACTTTAGAGACACTTTAGCTTCTTTCTCTCATGTTACTCCAATTTTCCATGGAAAAGATATTTGTCAGCCCATTTCCTTTGAGATAAAAAGAGGAGAACGCATTGCTCTTGATGGTAAAAATGGGTCTGGTAAAACAAGTATCTTGAAGTTATTAATGGGACAATCTATAGAATTTTGTGGCGAGTTTTCTATTGGTTCAGGGCTGATAGTATCCTATGTTCCGCAAGATACTTCAAACCTAACAGGGCTTTTATCCGATTTTGCAGAAAATAATCGGATTGATGAAAGCCTGTTTAAAGCAATATTACGCAAAATGGATTTTACAAGAACACAGTTCGGAAAGAATATAGAAGATTTTTCATCAGGGCAAAAGAAAAAAGTTTTCATTGCAAAAAGTCTCTGCGAACAGGCACATTTATATGTGTGGGACGAACCACTCAACTATATTGATATTTATTCCAGAATGCAGATTGAAAATTTGATTAAAGAATTTTCACCTACAATGATTTTTGTAGAACATGATGCGGTTTTTAGAAACACCATTGCGACAAAAGAAGTACAACTTTATAAAAAGTAATTGTTCCAAAGTAAATAGAAGAAGATGGAAAAATCCAATAAACCAAGAATGCAGAAAAAGTAAATAGAGCCGAGTGAAGAAGTTATTGAAACAAAAAAGAGCAGCCGTTATCAGCTGCTTTTTTCTATGGAAAAATGATTAAGAAATAGTCGAAAAATTTCCTGATCCGTTTCTAAATCTCGTGACAGAAAATGCTTTGAGATTTCGATTACGATCCAATGATGAAACAACTGCATCAAGGAACATGTCAGAAAGCAGTGAATCAGTTTTTGTTGGAACTGTTCCCAGGCATCATTACCGAGAATTTCCATGAGTTTTTGTTCTGTCTGTCTCATATCAACAAGGTCGACAGAAAGGTGATAGGAACGGGTATACGTGTTATAAAACTCTTTCAGGGCTTGTTCTAATAAGGAATCTGCCAGTGCAGTCCAGCAAAGTTCCATTTCAGTGGAAGGCTCCTGACAATCAAACATGAGTATGGAACCGTTGTTGTTTTCTAAATCATCCTGTATTTTCTTCTGTAAATCCGAAATGGATTGATAAATTTCATCTTCCAAAGCGCAGAAATCCATTTCCACAATCAAGCGAAAAAACATGGATAGATAATGATTGAGTAGATAATTTTTCTGTCCAAGAAGCCGATGAAATTCTTTTGCGGTACGAAAAATATCTGAGAACGCTGATGTGTTTTCAGATTGGTGCGAAAGAAAATGTTGAAAAATATCCATAAATAAAAACCACCTGTTCACCAAAGTCGGCAAAGCCGCTTGTGGTATATAAACTCTGTTGACGAAAGGTGTCAAGAAGAAAATGAAAAGTAGTTTAACATTTTAGAAAATAAATATGATATAATAAAATTCAATGTAGGAGGTGAGAATGATGAAATACATTTT
>NZ_FRAH01000110.1 GCF_900142265.1 Anaerotignum lactatifermentans DSM 14214
CGGCCAGAGCGCCGGAGGACGCCCCCGCGCTGGTAAAGAAAATCGGCAAGACCACCTACAAGGTGCGCGTCCATTTCAGCGATACCAGCACTGAAACCATGAGCGACAAAATCAAGCGTATGCTCAAAAACGAGATACAGCAGATGTGACCGGCTGATAAAGCCAGCCGCCTTGTGTTAAACTGATGATGGTACACACCAAAACTTTTAGCCAAGGAGGACATGAAAATGCTGTACGAAGAAATGGAAAAGAAAGAGATTGAGAGGGTTTACGCGGTGTTTGCCGACTACATCCGGGAAAGCCTTTATCTGGAATGGTTCTGGTCTGACAAGCTGGGCTATCTGCTCCTGAAAATCGGCGCGGAGAAACGGTATATTGCGGAGAATGTAATCATCTATACCGCCGAGCAGCTTGCCCGGATACTGTTTTCCGAAGTGTCGATGGATGTGTTGCAGATGACCGGCAACGACCACACCGAACAGACCGCTGATCCTCTGGAACTGGCCGAGATAAAGCGGCGCTGGAACCCCTTCCTTGAACGGCTGCCGGAATACCAGACCGTTTGCGAAAAAATCCTTGCCGGGGAAAAGTAACCCCACCCGCCTGAGTGTCAGGAGCATGAAAGTGCTTCTGGCACTTTTTTTGTGGCATTTTTGTGAATTTGATTAAAAAGTCCTTGACAACTCGTTTCGGGCAAGACCGCAAAAAGCATACTTATCTCATGCGGCGCGAGGTTAGCCCCATTCGACATTAAGGAGCTGCGGGAGCTTATGGAAACCGACGAAATGGAGCTTGACACCATAGGTGACAGAAAGACCGCCCTTTTCGTGATTATCAGCGACACCGACGACACCTTTAACTTTGTCGTGAGTATTCTCTACACACAGCTATTCAACCTCTTGTGCGACAAAGCAGATGATGAATACGGCGGGCGGCTTCCCGTCCATGTACGGTGCTTACTTGATGAATTTGCGAATATCGGGCAAATCCCCAAATTTGAGAAACTAATCGCAACCATACGGAGCCGGGAAATCTCCGCGTCAATCATCTTGCAGAGCCAGTCACAGCTAAAGGCAATCTACAAGGACAACGCCGATACCATAGTCGGCAACTGCGACACCACGCTTTTCTTGGGCGGCAAGGAAAAAACCACGCTCAAAGAAATATCGGAGATTTTAGGCAAGGAAACGATAGACAGCTTCAACACTTCCGAAACAAGGGGGCGGGAGCTTTCGCATGGGCTGAACTATCAGAAATTGGGAAAGCAGCTTATGACGGAAGATGAAATCGCAGTCATGGACGGAGGGAAATGTATCTTGCAGCTACGCGGGGTGCGCCCGTTCTTTTCGGACAAATTCGACATAACGAAACACCCGAAATACAAGTACCTATCCGACGCAGACCCGAAGAACGCCTTTGACATGGAAAAGCACCTTAAACGCCGCCCCGCCATTGTCAAGCCCGACGAGGTTTTTGACTATTACGAGATTGACGCAGCAGACTTACAGGAGGACGCAGACCATGAGGAAACGTAGCGCAGAGGAAAAACAAAAGCAGCTTGAACGGTTTTTAATGAATGTTGCGGAAGCCGCCGACGCTGCATTATGGGAGTATTGGCGGGAAAAGGAAGCGGAACACCGCCGTTTTGCAACGGAGTATGTCACGCGCCGGGGGCTTATCCCTCAACAGTGACAGCATGGCAGACCGCCGGGGAGGGGGGGGACAGGGGAAGCTACACTTCCCCTACGCTGCCTTGCGGCAGCTACCCCTTTGTGAACTTGCGGGAAGCGAACACCTTGCTATGCAAGCTATTCACTTCCCGCAAGTCTGAATAATACCCGTCCGGCAGCACAGCGGGACACCGAAAGGAGGAATCGAAGCAATCACATATATCAATATCGGCTACATGATACGCGCCCCTACTTTCCGGCGCAGCACACAGCGGCAGGAGCCGCACCCCCCTACAACTGAATACCGCCGCGCCGCAGAACTTACGCAGCGCGGGGACAGCCGCCTTTACCAGAGGGCGGTTTTTTTATGCGGCGGCATACGCTGACCGCCTTTTGTCCGCTTGCCGGACAGCCGCAGACGCGGCAGAAAGGATTTATTTATGGCATTTTTCAATAGCGCAGTAGACGTTTTGCAGACCCTTGTTGTAGCACTTGGAGCCGGGCTTGGTATCTGGGGCGTTATCAATCTCATGGAGGGCTACGGCAACGACAATCCGGGCGCGAATGCTCATGTGCGATAAAGTAACACTAGAATTTGATAGACAGCAGCCCATTATTCCAATATTATACTTCGACGCTGAAAACAGTATAATCCACTCTATAAACTATGTTATAATTGGAGCGGCCAATTTAGCTAACAAATATGTGTGAACTACACTTTAATCACAAATTAGTGTGATATGCTGATTGAAAAAGGAGGACGGCACTATGCAGAAAATTTTAATCGTTGAAGACGACATAGATATTCAAGAACTTTTGAGAAATTTTTTACAGGAAGTAGGATATGAAATTTCTATTGCCAATGATGGTATGGAAGCTATCTCTCTCTTTTCGACGATACATTTTGACCTGATACTCTTAGACATTATGCTCCCTAAAATTGATGGATTTACTGTTTGCGAGTTAATCCGAAAGCAATCTCAAATCCCTATTATCATGCTGACTGCCCTGAGCAGTGAGGATGAACAAATCCGAGGTCTGGATTTGCAAGTTGACGATTATATTACAAAACCATTTTCCATGCCGATATTAGTTCGCAAAATCGGTGCTGTACTCCGTAGAAGTTCAATGATACCGGAACAGGAGCACCAAACGATTGCCTATAAAAATCTCGTTTTGGATATGGACAGCTATACCGCTGTGGTAGACGGTGCTTCTTTCGACCTCACCCAGCGAGAGTTTGAGGTATTAAGGGAGCTCTTACTAAATCAGGGACGCGTACTTACTCGGCAAAATTTGTTGGATAAGCTGTGGAAATATGATTTTTATGGCGATGAAAGAGTTGTAGATACTCACATCAAAAATCTCCGCAAAAAGTTGGGGATTGACTTCATCCAGACAATCAGAGGGGTGGGATATAAAATTGATAAAGAAAATTAAAGGGAGCTTATTTGCAAAAATTTTTGTAATCACCTTTTTGCTGACCAGCATTTGCTGTGTTTTGACCTACACCGTTATTTCATGGCTTGTTCCAAAGACGTATAGTACAACTCTTGATACAAACTTAGAAAATACGGTAACTTCATTTATTACTGAATTAGAAGCTATGTCCCCGCTGGAAAGTGGAAAGCTTTTCGATGAATTTCTTTTGAATAATAATGGAGTTCTACTTCAATTATTCGACACCGCAGGAAATGAACTAGAACTCCCCTCACAAGGGAGCACTGAATTTCCGCGTTTGCTCACAGGAGGAATAGCAACAGAAAACGCCGATCCGGCGGCCTATCGAGCGACACATAGCTACCTGTTTTCGTTTACTGGGTCAGACACGGTTTATACATTGACGGTTGCCGGGAGCGCCCATGAAGTTGATTTGCTCAAGGATACGTTGGCAAGCGTTTTTCTAATCCTCTTTTTTGTTATCCTTGCGATAGCCACTATTGCGTCAGTTGTTTATTCTCGCTATGTTACAAAGCCGGTACTGCGTCTTAGCGAAGTGTCAAAAGAGATGTCTGAGTTAAATTTTAATTGGAAATGTAAAGAAGATCGGACTGATGAACTCGGTGTTCTGGCTCACAGCTTAAATGAAATGTCGATGAAACTCTCTGCGGCACTAGAAAATCTGCAAAACGCAAATGCGAAATTGCAGGCAGATATAGAACATGAGCGAGAATTAGAACAGGCACAGTTAGACTTCTTTTCCGCTGTTTCGCATGAACTAAAAACGCCAATTACAATTATCAAAGGGCAGACAGAGGGAATGATTCTGAATGTAGGGGATTATCAGAATCGCAGTAAATATTTATCGCGCTCCCTTGAAATCATCAATACAATGGAGAATATGGTACAAGAAATTTTGACCGTTTCGCGTATTAAATCCTCTAAAGTAGGCCTGCGAAAAGAAACGATAGACTTTTCTGCTTTGCTAAAGGGAGAATACGCTTTATTTGAAGATTTAATCGTGCAAAAGGAAATCGACTGGAACGAAGATATTTCTCCTTCTTTGCATATTGTTGCTGATAAAATGTTGATACAAAAAGCAATCAACAATATTATTTCTAATGCCATTTTGTACTCCCCGGAAAGTAGTTCAATTTATATGAATGCGTTTTCTGAAAATGGAGCGGTAAATTTCAGATTGGAAAACACAGGTGTTCATATCCCAGATGATGAATTACCGAAACTATTTGATGCGTTTTATAGAATAGAACGGTCACGCAATAAGAAAACAGGAGGAAGTGGGCTAGGCCTTTATATCGTCAAAACTATTTTAGAACAGCACAATATAATATACAGTTTGAAAAACACAGACAGAGGGGTATTGTTTTCAATCCAATTTTGAAAAATACGGGGCGGTCAAATTTGATTGCTCCGTATTTTTAACTACACATAAAAAACATATTCGCCACAATGGTATCCCAAACAGTTCTGCTACTATATATTCAGAAACAGAAAGGAGTGTTTCAGAATATGAAAAAGCAAAAAATTACAACTCTTTTACTCACAATGGCGCTTTGTGCATCGGCTGTTTTAAGTGGATGTGCTGCAAGCGCGGCAAGCCAGACGGAACCCAACCAGTCAACTACCAGCTCAACACCTTTGGAGGAAGCGAAAGATAGCGGCACTCCCATTTCCTCTGACGAGGCTTCCTCGGCGCAAGCCTACGAGAATGATGAAGTCCTTTCCTCTGAGGAACAGGCCAAAGCAGAGCAAGAACGCCGGGCTGAGATTGCTGAAAAGTATTCTATCTATGCTCCGTATGGCATGACATACGACACGGAAAAGGATCGTTTCTTCTATAACGGGCAAGTCGTGCGTTACTTCAAGGATCAAATCAGTTCTAATGAAACGAATGGTTTTTCCTATGATGACGGCGTGATAGACGTTGAACCCATTAGAGATGAATCTGGAACCCTGACAGGTCTAAAGCAATCCTCGGACGCTGACTTTAATGCTCACACCAAAGAGCAGGAGGCATTGAAAACCGAATTGGAAAAGGCCGGAATTACGGCCGAAAGTGGTAGCTTTGAACAAGGTGATCCGAATTATCGTGATGACAGCCTGGACGCCTACGCCGAATTTGGCGTTTCCTATGACAAGACTTCTAACCATTGGATGTACGGCGAAAAGCCTATCTATATCCTTTATGACAAGGAACATTACACTTTTTGCGACAAAGGTGTGAGCGACGGCGTTAGCTTGAATGTTGTTCGTGACAAGGACGGCAACATTGAAAAGTTGGTTTCTGTGGATAAGAAAGAATTGGAGCAGTTTGTCTCATAAAACATAAATAGCAAAGCCAGTCGAGCCAGTCAACGGTCAAGATGAACGGCGCATACGCGCCGCCGTTGACAGCCCCGCCCGCCTTTGCAGACAGGCAATCAAGGGGCGACAGCAAGGAGTGCTGCCGCCCCGCACTATTATTCAGAGAGGGGGAATTTCCATGACCGACTTTGAAGCCTATCAGGAGTACATCCAGCGCAAGCACAACGCCTTTTGTAAGGCAGTAATCCGCTATGCTGCCCGCGATAAGATTTTGCAGCTTCGCCGGAAATGGGAGCGGCAAATTTCCCTTGACTATCTGATGGACGAGAAGTTTGTCCAGTTTGCCGGGCCGGAGCCGGACGAGGAATACCCCTTTACCGTCTGCGGCCAGACCGTCCTGCTCTGTAACGCCGCTCTTGCCGCCGCGCTCTCCGCCCAGCCAAAGCAGACACAGGAAGTGATTTTGCGCTACTACTTCCTGCGCCAGCCGCAGCGAGTGATCGGCGCACATATCGGCCGGACACGCAGCACAGCGGGGCGGCATATCCAGCTTGCCTTGCAGCGGTTACGGCGGCTCATGGAGGAAAACCGCTATGAGTAAACTTCTCTCCTATGAAACAATCGTCAAGGCGCATGAGGGCGACCCGGACGCAATAAACACTGTCCTTTCCCACTACGCCGGATATATCCGGTATTTTTCTAAAATGAATGGTCAAGTAAATGCCGAGGTTGAGGAATATGTGAAGCAACAGCTAATTGCCGCGCTGTTCAAGTTTCGATTTGACCGATAAGCAAAAAACTGAATATCAGCCGCCACCGACGGCCAGTGAAAGCAGTAAGTCTGAAAAAGATTTGCTGCTTTTTTTATTGTCCATTTGGCATTTTTGAGATTTGTCCGTATTAAGAAGCAAAGAGAAAATTTCCAGTATTTCCGTCATTTTGGCCTTTGCTGGTGGTGCAGGGAGTGAAAGGAAAAATTCTCTGCCCCGCCGGTTGCCAAAACCCTGTTTCCCGGATTACTAAGGCAAAAGAAAATTTGAAAAGTCCCCGTTCAGCGGGTAGCTGGCGGCCTTTCAAATGTATCTTTGGCGAAAGGAAAAAAGGCCGCGCACAGCGGGCTGAAAGCCCCGCCCCGTTCGCTCTATGTACGGAAAACCCGGACAGGGACAGTCTGCGGCTTACTGAGAGCAAGTTTCTACCACGGTGCCAAAATCCGCAATTCTGCGGTTTTGCCCCTCGCGGGAAACTTGTTGGGGAGTGCCTTCCCCAAACCCTGCTTTGCGGCTTGCGCCGCTTATCCCCGCCGCGCTCATGCGGCAAGAAAGGAGGTCACGACCATGCGAAAGAAATACAACACGCCCCACCGCAGCCGCGTTGTGAAAACCCGGCTGTCCGAAGAAGAATACGCCGACTTCACAGCGCGGCTTGCGCCCTATGGTATCAGCCAGTCCGAATTTCTCCGGCAGGCGATACGGCGCACCGCCATACGCCCCGTTATCCATGTGTCAGCGGTCAATGACGAGCTGCTTTCCGCTGTCGGGAAACTCACAGCCGAGTACGGCAGGATCGGCGGCAACCTCAACCAGATAGCCCGGTATCTGAATGAGTACGGCGCGCCCTACAATGCGCTGTCCGGTGAGGTACGCGCCGCCATAGCCGACCTTGCCGCCCTCAAGTATGAAGTCCTCAAGAAAGTAGGTGACGCAGTTGGCAACACTCAAGCATATCAACTCTAAAAACGCCGACTACGGAGCCGCCGAACAATACCTGCTCTTTGAGCATGACGAGTTTACCATGAAACCCGTCCTTGATGAAACCGGCAGGCTTATCCCCCGCGAGGACTACCGGCTGTCCACGCTGAACTGCGGCGGGGAGGATTTTGCCGTTGCCTGTATGCGAGCAAATCTCCGCTATGAGAAGAACCAGCGGCGGGAAGATGTGAAAAGCCACCACTATATCATCAGCTTTGACCCACGGGACGGCCCGGACAACGGCTTGACCGTAGACCGGGCGCAGGAGTTGGGCGAGAAGTTTTGCGCCGAGCATTTCCCCGGCCACCAAGCCCTTGTATGCACCCACCCGGACGGGCATAACCACAGCGGAAATATCCATGTGCATATCGTCATTAACAGCCTGCGGATTGAGGAAGTGCCGTTCCTGCCCTAC
>NZ_FRAH01000107.1 GCF_900142265.1 Anaerotignum lactatifermentans DSM 14214
GACGTTAAGCAAATCACAAAAACCCAGTCCCAGTTCGGATTGTAGTCTGCAACTCGACTACATGAAGCTGGAATCGCTAGTAATCGCGAATCAGCATGTCGCGGTGAATACGTTCCCGGGCCTTGTACACACCGCCCGTCACACCATGGGAGTTGGAAGCACCCGAAGTCGGTGACCTAACCGTAAGGAAGGAGCCGCCGAAGGTGAAGCCAGTGACTGGGGTGAAGTCGTAACAAGGTAGCCGTATCGGAAGGTGCGGCTGGATCACCTCCTTTCTATGGAGTATAGGTTGAAAATCATCACTATTCTATTTTGAGCGTTCACAGTGCAGGATTTTTATAAAAGAAAAATAACTTCACTGTGCTAAGGTATGTTTTTTCTTTCTGACGAAAGAAAAACCGTTCCGTCATTTTTCATAAAATCCCTCGTGACATTGCGAGCAATGTCAGGTCGGTATTTTATAAACGAAAAATAACTTCACTACATGGGTGGATTCCCGAGTGGCCAAAGGGGGCAGACTGTAAATCTGTTGCGATAGCTTCGAAGGTTCGAATCCTTCTCCGCCCACTGAAAAGACAAGCAGAAATGCTTGTCTTTTTTTGTTATATTACAACCAGATTACAAATATGTTGAAGTTGTATTTCAAAATATATAAGTGACTGGAAATCAATTCCACAGTATGATATAATGATGTCAAATAAATTATATCAAAAAACTAGGAGATGAGTTTGGAAAAGGGGGTCTTATTTATGAAGAAACGTTTTGCGATTGTGACAGCGGCAATTATGGCAGCAGCAATGGCGGTACCAACATTTGGGGCAACAATCCGTACAGCAGATGCGCAGCTTCGCTCTGATTTTACCATCGTTGTGAATGGTGACGAAGTGGATTTTAAAACATCCAGCGGCGATGCGGTGTATCCTATCCTGTATGAAGGCACAACTTATCTGCCTTTGCGTGCCATTGGGGAATTGATGGGCAAGAATGTAAACTGGGATGAAAAGAATAAAGTCATTACTATCAGCGGCGAAAGGGATTCCACTTCTTCTAACAAAGACAATCCCTATATCGGCAAAAAAGATATCCGTGTACAGGAACGCCCGGACTTTACCATTGTAGTGGAAGATGATGAAAAAGAATTTTATTCTGTAACCGGTCAGCGGGTATATCCGATTCTGTACAACGGCAGCACATACCTGCCTCTGCGTGCTATCGGTGAAATCATGAACAAAGATGTGGTATGGAATAACAGTACGAAAACCATTACCCTCAGCGGTGATTTTACTGTAACTGACGCAGACAGCTTTGAAACAGAGGAAGAAGAAATCGCACAGGGATATATCGGCAGAAAATCCGCGAAAAACATCGCGCTGGGCTACAGCAATCTGCTGGCAAAAGATGTGACATTCATTCGTGCAGAACTGGATTATGATGATGGACGTTGGGTATACGATGTGGAATTCTATACTGACAACAAAGAATACGATTTTGAAATCGATGCGACAACAGGCAAAGTTCTGGATGTTGACTACGATGTAGACGGTTGGACACGTCCCGAAACAACAAAAGACATCGGTCTGGAAGAAGCGAAGGCGATTGCTCTGAAAGATGCTGGACTGAAAGCAAACCAGGTGAAATTTGTCAAAGCGGGCACAGATTATGACGATGGCAGAAAATACTACGAAGTAGAATTTTACAAAGGCAATCGGGAATACGATTACACCATCGATGCGGCAACAGGCAAAATTGTAGAAGTTGACTACGATGCGGAAAACTACAGCAAACCCAGCAGCACATCTGTGATTTCCGCAGATGAAGCGAGAAAAATCGCTCTGAAACATGCTGGCGTTTCTTCTTCCAATGTACGGTATGAAAAAACCGAACTGGATTATGATGACGGCAGACAGAAATACGAAATCGAATTCCGCGTAGGCAATATGGAATACGAATATGAAATTGATGCCACAAGCGGCAATGTTCTGAAAGCAGAAAAAGATTATGACGATTGATGTTTTCTGAAAGCAAAAATGAGATAGGGAACAGGAAAAGGGGTTCTCGAAAGCAGAATCCCCTTAAGAAAACATACCAGATAAAACTTTTATAAAAATAAGAAAAGCTGAAATTCTATAAGAATTTCAGCTTTTTTGTTTTCTTATGAGGATACTCCTAAAGAAATCCCTTTTTTGCTATGCTTTTTCCACAGGGTTGTCCACAGATTCTGTGGATTTCTCCACAGAAAAAACGTTGTTTTCCACAGTATATGGCAGAATGCACACAGAAAGGTACACTTTTTTCCACAGAATGCCCATTGTGATACCTAGATGTACAAGGTATAATATACCTAGAGAATCTAAGTATAAAGGAGGGAATGATTATGGCAGTAGATAAGGGATTGGTAGGCGGCAGTACGGTATTGATGCTTTTGTCCTTGTTGGCGGAAAAAGACTGTTATGGCTATGAAATCATCAAGGAAATCAGTGCCAGAAGTCAGAATGTATTCCAGTTTAAAGAAGGTACACTGTATCCTGTACTTCATCGCATGGAAAGCCAAAATCTGGTGAAGTCCTATCGCGCCAAAACGGAAAGCGGCAAGGAACGGAAGTATTACCGTATTACGGCGACAGGCAAGGCACAGCTTGCAGAGGAAAAGAAGCAGTGGGAAACCTTCTGCGGTTCTGTGGAGCGTGTCATAAGGGGGAGTGGCTATGCGGGAACCTTGGGAACGGTACTTGAATGATGTGGTATCCCATGTGCGTTTTGCCTTTGACCGCAGGAAAATCCGGCAGGAGCTGGCGGAACACATGGAGGATTTGTATGAAGACCTGCTTTCTCAAGACATTGATGAGAAACAAGCGGCAGAACTGACTGTGGACTACATGGGAGATAGCGAAGAACTGGGAAAAGAGCTGGATAAAGCCCATCATCCTGTTCTGGGGTATGTTTGGCTGATATTAGGCATCCTTTGCATTGTGGTGGCAGCAAAAACGGCTTTTGGTCTTTTGGATACAGGTATCGGCATTGCAAAAGGGTATTTCGCTGAAGTATACCCTGCTTCTGCCAGTGAAGTGGTATATACCATTTCTCCTGATGTGGAAAAACAGGTTTACGATTATACTTTGTATATCGATAAAATTGTGTACTACGAGGACGGCAGGATGGAAGTGGATTATGCCACATGGCGAAATCCTTTTTCCAGAGATGAATATTGGACTTTTGAAATCCGTGCCTTTCCTTATGTGGGAGAAACACAGTGCTACAATGGGGAAGGAAGTTATAAAGACGGACGTTATTATGGAAAAGGTCAAATCAAGCTGAGGGATGTACCGGAAGAAGCGGACCGGCTGGAAATCCGGGCAAATGCGGATTTGGGCAATGGCTGGGGAGAACCCATTGAAATTTCCCTGACAGAAGGCAGGGTGATGGCAGAATGAAGCGTGGAAAACAGATCGTTATTTTCTTGCTGGTCCTGCTCTTTTGTGGCGGATATGCTTTTTGGAGAAGCGGACTGCATTTGTCACCGGAAGCAGCTATGGCGGCAGAGGAACAGGGGCTGCGTTATGGTCCATCAAATAAAATTTTGCTGACTTATGAAAAAGAAAATGGCAGTCAGGTTTTGGTGGGACGTTGGGAAAAAGGGCTTTCTGTGGTTGGTGTAGAGCCTAAATGGGGGATATTTTGGAAAAGCACTGACCTTATAAATGGTAATATGCATTGTTTGTTCATGGAGGAACCTGTGGAGGCGTTTTTGACAGAGGAGAACTACATTGTGGGCTTGTGTGAACTGCCAGAAGCCACAGAAGTTACGTGCAAACTGTATGTCTATGACGAAGTGGAAAAAGCGTCTGTTTTTGTAAAGGAACTAACTATGGAAATCGGGGAAGATGGATTTTTCTATGGAGAAACCTCTTTGCCTGTAGAGGCGTCGACAGAATATGGATACACCGTTGAGCATGTGGAAGCAAAAGGAAAGTCTGGTGAGACCATATTTATAAAGGGTGCAGATGTATAAAAGCAGGTGATGAAAATGAAACGAATCAAACAATGTGTTTTGTTCCTGCTGGTGTTGATTCTTTGCGGCGGTCTATGGGTCAGGAGTAATCGACTTTATTTTTCACCGGAAGCTGCCTTTCACGGAGCGGAACGAGGGCTGCGTTATGGACCATCGGAAGAAATCCTTCTGACCTATCCCAGAGGAGATGGCAGTCAGATTTATGTGGGAAAATGGAACAATGGTCTTTCGGTGATTCCGGTGGAACCATATTTGGGGTTGTTCTGGCGAATGTCCACCGATGTGGATGTGGAAGGATACCACTCCATGTACGGGGATGTGGATGCAAGGCTCACAAAGGAAAGTGTTCTGGTGGGGCTTTCTCTGCTGTGGAAGTTACGGAAGTGACCTGCCTGTTTTATTCCATGGAGGATGAAGTGGAGGATTTGAAGCCTGTGGAAGAAATTACACTGCCTGTTGGGGAAAATGGTTTTTTCCATGAGAAAATGGACTTTCCGCAGGAAAAAGCCGACATGTTTTATGTGGGCTATGTGGAAGGCAGAACATCTGCAGGGGAAGTGGTATACCGAAAAGGTTTGGGCAAAGACGGAAAGGAATATGATGTGGAAGGACATCAGCCGCAGATTTCTTCTGTTGGCGGTTGGGCATATGAAGATGTGAAAGAACGAAAGGCAAGACCTTAAAGGAGGGAAGTCATGGAGAGAGAAAAATTTGATACATATATCCGAGAGGTGACTTCCCATGTGAAATTTCCCTTTGACCGCCGTGCCATTGGGCAGGAATTGCGGGAGCGCATGGAGGATTTGTACGAAGACTTGCTTGCACAGGATATTGACGAGGAGCAGGCGGCACAGCTGATGGTGGATTACATGGGGGACAGCGAGGAATTGGGCAAGGAGCTGAACGAAGTCCATAATCCTCTTTGGGGCTGGATTTGGCTGGTGACAAGGTGGATGGCAAGGCTTTGTGTGGTTGTATTGGTCGGATGGGGAATCATCCAAGGAGTTAGCTTTGGAGATACCTACTTTCAGCAGATAGAACACAAAAATGGGAATGTGGTTTATACCATTTCGCCAGTATTGGAAGCGCAGCTTTATGGCAGCGAGGTGCAGATAGAGGAAATTCGATATTACGACGACGGCACTTTGGAATATACCTATACCATCCGCCAGAATCCATGGCTTAGTGGCGGTCTGGGAAGAAGCGGCATTGGTGCGGAAATTTATGCAGGAGAAGAAGTCTGCACTGGAGATGGTGGATTGTTTGCCAGCAATTCTCTGTTTTATAAAAAAGGCAGAGAGTGGATATATGATGTGCCGCCGGAAGCGGACAGGATTATATTTTTCTTAGGATATGAAAAAGAAATTGAGGTTTCCCTGACAGAAGGGCGGGTGATGGCAGAATGAAACGGAAAAAGCAGATTGTAAGAAATATCATTCTGATTGCGTTGACGGCTTTGCTGTTTTTGTGGCAAGGGGGCTATCACCTGACACCGGAAGCCGTTTTTCGCAGTGCGGAAAAAGCAGAGTGGCTGGGACCTGCAGCAGAGGTCATAGAAGTTGGTCAGCGGGATGATGGCTGTCTGTGTTTGGCAGGGATGGAGGAAAAGGGATTTTATATGGTATCGGCAAAGCCAATTCTGGGGATTTTCTGGAAGCATACCAATGAACACTGGGATGGTTATTTTCCGGTGAAAGTAAAGACAAGAGCATGGGTTTCAGAGGACATTATCGTGGGGCAGACAAGGGAAACGGATGCTGTGGAAGTAGTCTGTGTTTTGGAAGGTTGGAACATTGAGAAAAATGACTGGCAGGACGTTGGACGGTATACCATTCCTGTGGGGGAAAATGGATTTTTCAGTATGGCTTTGGATTCCTATGTACCAAGAACAATGAATTATTGGGTGAAAGAAGTCATCTGCAAAAATGCAGCCGGAGAAGTGATAGGAAAAGACAGTCAGTAGGTGTAAGACAGAAGGGGGAACATGACATGGCTAAGGAACTATTTGAAAATTACATCAAAGCAGTGACTTCCCATGTGAAATTCCGCTTTGACCGCCGTGCCATTGGGCAGGAGTTGCGGGAGCATATGGAGGATTTATACGAAGACCTGCTTTCCCAGGACATTGACGAGGAACAGGCGGCACAGCTGACGGTGGATTATATGGGGGACAGCGAGGAATTGGGAAAAGAGCTGAATGAAGCCCATAATCCTGTTTTGGGGTACGTGTGGCTGTGGGTACGCAGGCTGTTTATACTGATTTTTATTGCCTTTGGTCTGCCTGTGATTTCCGTGGGTGGATGCCGTGCCATTGGTACGGGATATGGAGCTGTGGACCGGTTTTTTACGGAACTATATGAAGAAACACCGGAGAATCTGGTCTATACCGTGGAAGTGAATCGACAGGTAAAAGTAGATGATATGGTCGTGGGTGTGGAAGAACTCCGGTATTATCAAAATGGCGATATGGAATTAAAGTACATTACCTATCAGGAACTGTTTTCTACAGCATTGACTGGAACCTTTGACTTTTATGACTGCTATCTGACAGACGGAGAAAATTATACCAGCCAATTTCGCCCCCGTAATACACAGATTGAAGTTAGCGGAATTTATTACGAAGCGGGCAGCATAACTTATCCAGATTTTCCAGCTGACGCAAAAGAGTGCCATTTTATTTATGATAGGGAAGGACGTCAATTTGACATGGAAATTTCCCTGCTCCAAAAGGAGGAAGACCTATGAAACGGAAAAAACAGATTCTTTTGTATTTGCTGCTGATGGCAATTTGTGTGGGTGGGTATATGAAATTATTTGATTACAGGCTGACACCCCATCAATATTTTGCCGCTGAGGAAAAGTATCAACATGTTGGACCGTCAGAGGAAATCCTATTGGAAGGGGAAGGCGCTGAAGGTACATATTTCATACTGGGAAAATGGGGACAGAATCTGAATTATTGTGTCATGGAACGCCACATGGGGATTTTCTGGGGCAGCAGAAGCGGCGGACATTATGTTTTTCCAGAGGATGACAGACTGCGTTTGCCGCCCCTTTGGGGAGAGTATCAGAGTGATATGGACGTACTCTATGGTATCTGTCAGGTAGATGGTGTGACACAAGTACAGTATACCTTGAGCAGACTGGAAAACAACGAAGTGTACTATGAGGGAACGCTGCCGGTGCGGGAGGATGGCTATTTTTATGGAAATCATATACTGGAAGAATATCAGAAAAATCAGTATGGTGTATCATCTATGATGGGGACAGATGCGCAGGGTAACGTTTTGGTAGAGTATACATGGTAAGAGGGGAATGAAAAAGGCAGATTCCCCTTTATTGCCAGAAATTATGGCTTTTTTGGCTATGATTTGAGGTGAGAAAAACTTCTTCAAAAAAAATTTGAAAAAACCCGTTGACAAAGTCTTTTTCTTTTGGTATTATTAACAAGCCGTCAAACGACGACAGGATAAGCCCGAGTGGCGGAATTGGCAGACGCACAGGACTTAAAATCCTGCGAGGTAACACTCGTACCGGTTCGATCCCGGTCTCGGGCACTTCCTTTTGATGGTAGAAATCTGTATATGCCCAGATAGCTCAGTTGGTAGAGCAGAGGACTGAAAATCCTCGTGTCACTGGTTCGATTCCGGTTCTGGGCACTTTATGCGCGAGTGGCTCAGTGGTAGAGCATCGCCTTGCCAAGGCGAGGGTCGCGAGTTCGAATCTCGTCTCGCGCTTTTTGTGTCATCAGGCACAGAAGCAATTTCATAGGAAGCGGATACTTTATGCGCGAGTGGCTCAGTGGTAGAGCATCGCCTTGCCAAGGCGAGGGTCGCGAGTTCGAATCTCGTCTCGCGCTTTTTGTGTCATCAGGCACAGAAGCAATTTCATAGGAAGCGGATACTTTATGCGCGAGTGGCTCAGTGGTAGAGCATCGCCTTGCCAAGGCGAGGGTCGCGAGTTCGAATCTCGTCTCGCGCTTTCTACGTATCCTGCTTTCTGAAAAAAATTTGATATCTTATGCGCGAGTGGCTCAGTGGTAGAGCATCGCCTTGCCAAGGCGAGGGTCGCGAGTTCGAATCTCGTCTCGCGCTGTTTCAGAGAGTATCTTTTGGATGCTCTCTTTTTTTGTTTTAAAATATTCGTAAGAATTTTCTGGTGCAATGGCGCAGTTTTTTATGTGCTTTTATGATATGATGGAAAAAATAGTTTTTGTCAGAAGTCCAGCGGTGATATGTCAAGATAAAAACAATATTGAAAGATATACTTTCAGCTATGTTTCAAAAAGACAAAAACACCCACCTAAGCCCTGCAAATCGTATTTTTGAAAAATGAGCAGGGTTCGTGTATCG
>NZ_FRAH01000105.1 GCF_900142265.1 Anaerotignum lactatifermentans DSM 14214
ATGGGATACTTAAAAGGAAAAAGTGCAATGATGATATTCAATCGTCATGCAAATCTGAAGTATAAATTCGGAAATAGGAATTTCTGGGCAACAGGATATTATGTAAGTACAGTCGGTTTAAATACAGCAACGATTCAAAAATATATCAGAGAACAGGAAAAACAAGATCAAATTGAAGATAAGTTGAATACAAAAGAGTATGAAGACCCTTTTAAGGGTAGCAGATAATCATACCACCAAGGCTTGAACGAAGTGAAAGCCAGCGTCATTTAGGCGCTGGCTCTTAATAAGCCCTTATAGGGCTAGTGCAAACCACGTCTTTTAGGCGTGGTTATGATTGCAAAACAGCAAAAGATCTCGATAGGAGATCCATACTTTTGAAAAATATTGTTGCAAATCATAACAAATTGCATTATTTCTTTATAAAATGTGAGTTTCATTTATACACTGTTTTAAAGTATCTTTTTTCACGCGATATAGTGCGTAAAAAACATGAGGGAATTTTACACGAAAAAATGAAAAAATATGTATAGAGATATATCTGTTTTTATTAAATACGGTAGAAATAAAAATAAAAAAATATTATAATGAATAAAATACAAACAAAAAAATACAGGAAAATAGAGAAAATATAAAAACGGAAGAAGTGAAACATGATGAGGTATGTAATAGAAGATACAAAATATTGTTTCAAGTACGCATTTGATACGGAAACCGGCGCTTATGTACGGACAGGAATATTAGATGACAAAGGGAGGGACACGGGAAAAGATCCCTTTCAAGCATCTTTTCCGCATTTGATTGATGTAGGAATTATGGGGCACTGCATTCATGGCAAGACGGGACTCTGCGCCAAGGCTGGTGTGGGTTGCTACCAAAGTGGATTATGGAAAGAAGAGCCCAATATGACGGTAGAAGATTTCCGCTGGATCGCCGAACAATGCAAGGGAAAAACCAATCAGTTTGCCCTTGGCGGACGAGGAGACCCGGATCAGCACGAACAGTTTGTGGAGATTTTGCAGATTTGCCGGGAAAATCAGTTGGTGCCGAATTTTACCACGTCCGGCTATGGAATGACGCCGGAAATCGCGGCGCTTTGCAAGCAATATTGCGGTGCGGTAGCGGTCAGCTGGTACCGCAGCAGCTATACCTTGCGGGCGATACAGCAATTCTGGATGCAGGCGTGAAAACAAATATTCATTATGTATTGGGGCAAAACAGCATAGAGGAAGCCATAGAACGGCTGCAGAAAAATGATTTTCCGAAGGGCATCAATGCGGTGATTTTCCTTTTACATAAGCCAGTGGGGCAGGGGACGGCAGAAAATGTACTTTTGGCAGATGACTCAAGGGTGAAAGATTTCTTTGCGCAGATAGACGCCCAGCATACGTTTAAAGTGGGGATGGACAGCTGTCACGTGCCGGGAGCAGTGAATTTCTGCGGAAATATTCATCCGGCGTCTTTGGATACCTGTGAAGGCGGCAGATTCAGCTGTTATATTAGTGCGGATATGCAGATGACGCCGTGCAGTTTTGATCAGGAAAGGAAATATGAGGTTTCCCTGCGGACGTATATCATAGAGGAGGCGTGGAATAGCCTGGAATTTGAAAATTTCAGGAATCGGATGAAAGGCGCTTGCCCGGCATGTGAAAAGCGGGAACTTTGTATGGGCGGATGCCCGCTGATGCGGGAAATTGTGCTTTGCAGCCGTTCGACCAAGCAATATATAGAATAAGGGGGAAAATTATATGAAAATCAGAACAGATTTTGTCACCAATTCCAGCAGCAGTTCCTTTGGGATTATCCACATCAAGAGCAAAGCGCTCGGAGAGTTTCTTGAGAAGTACCGAAACGCTGATATTCCTTGGACGACGGATTTCATAATAGATAATGATATGATCCATATTGAAGATATGGATGACATATTTGTGCCGAGGAACCCGACCTGTGTGGAGGAAGTGCTGTCTGCCTTGCTGGATATGCTTGCCGGGGTCAATTTAGAAGATGTGGAATCGCCGGAGTTCCCGGTAGATTATGATTACAGCGAAGAACAGGTGAAGATGCTTCTGGAAGCGAATAAAAGGGTGAAAGAACTGACCGATTCTATCAAGACGGTGGACTGGCATACCGGTATTGCAGAATGGGGTATGGACGAGGAAGAGGAAGCGGAAAGCGGCAGCGACGCTATTTTTCGTTACGATCGTGAGAAGAAAATCAGCGAGTATGAGATGTTCTGAGAAAATAGGAACTGTCACGCGAAAAGATTCAGCCTTCTCATGGAGTACTTCACGCAGATAGGATGGAAGTTGGTAAAGTTCGCGGGATTATCTGAATGATTATTAGGAAAAAAGACATTGCGTAACATATAAACGAAATGGAAATGAAGTCAAAGAGAAAGAGGAAGTAAAAATGAAGATCAGAACAGATTTTGTAACCAATTCCAGCAGCAGCAGTTTTACATTGAACCTGATGATAGAATTGAAAAATGGAAAAAAGCTGAAATATGAGGCTTTGGGCTATGAAGAACCGTTCGGACCTGGGGAATATGCGGAAGTTTCCGCAATGCTCAGCCCGAAGGAGCTGGCGGAGTGTCCCGATATCGCGGCGCTGGTGGACATGCTCAAGGATTCTATCGAATGCTACGGAGAGCCGATTTTAACGGATGACGACAAATTTATCCAAAAAGTCAAAAAGATTCCATCTATGCAGGAGATTGCCAAAATTTCCGTTACCGGGACAGAAGTATATGATCCGGAAAATGAATATGCCCAGGTGTATACATATGATTGTATGAAACAGGCGTATACCTGTGAAATCGATGGGGAGCAATGGGGTGCCATAAACGGAGCTTCCGGCGGGAATTTATATGTACCGGATCGCAAACTGGCGAAAGAATCAAATGAAATGAATGAAGCGGATGAATTACAGGAAAAAGAGGAATTTGTGGTCGAATATGATGTGCTGGTGCGTTACAATGGCGAAGGCGGACAGGTGACTATACCAGACGGTGTGCAGGAAATTGGCTCGGATGCTTTTGATGATTGTCTTGAGAATCTGACGGGCATTACCTTCCCGGAGGGGTTTACAACCATTCAGGAACAGGCGTTTGTAAGCACTGCACTGACTTCCGTGACCATTCCCGGCAGCGTAAAAGAGATTCCTCCAGCTGCGTTTATGGCTTGTGTGGACTTAACAGAAGTGATCCTGTTAGAAGGGGTTGAGGAGATTGCGTATGACGCATTTGCCGATTGTGAAAGCCTGCGTGATGTTACACTACCGGCGAGTGTGACGAAGATTTACGACTGTGCGCATGGCTATTCGTTTTTTGGATGTCCGCAGTTCATCATTCATGCGCCTGCGGGATCTTATGCGGAGCAATTTGCCAAAGAGAAGGGGTATCCATTTGAAGCGCTGTAAGGGGCGGAAGCGGAACGCAGGATGGGCGATACATCGGCAAAAAGCGATTGATGCAGAAGGAAAAAAGGAAGGGATGTTTTATGAAGATCCGAACGGATTTTGTCACCAATTCCAGCAGCAGTTCATTTGTGATTATTCATATGAAAAGTGAGGAAATTGCGAAATTGCTGGAAAAATATCGGGATGCGGATATTCCCTGGAATGTGATGTTTGAAGTGGAAGAATACGAGATTGATATCGACCCGGAGGATTTTATGTCCCCGCAGGACCCGACAAAAGTAGAGGAAGTGCTGGAGTGTCTGTTGATGCTGCTGGCAGAAGTGAATCTCAAGGACGTTTCATCACCTGATTTTCCGAAGGGATTTTATTATAATGAAGATCAAGTGGCATTGATGCAGGAGGCGTTTGAAAACCGGAAACGCTTGACCGATTCCATACAGTCAGTATCATGGGACGCAGGGCTTTGGGTACCACCGGAAGAAGAAGGAGAACTGCAAAATACCCATGTACGATTTTTCTATGACCGGGAAAAAGGCAGTTCTGAATTTGTGGAAGATGCAGAATGGTGATTGTGCAGATAAAATTTTAAGAAGGTACGTGTATGGCAAACATTTCAAGTGCGAATGGAACGGCAGCGTATCATCAATGCCCTAAACGAAAAACCTACGTGTATGGCAAACATTTCAAGTGCGAATGGAACACTTACTTTGAAAGGAGACTGGACCGAAGCGGCTGTGGAAGCGTTGAAACCGGTTCTGGACGCATGGAAATTTTACGGCGAGTATGGTATGCGGGTATATGAATATCCCTACAGTCGACAAAACAACAATAGAGTTTAACGGCAGCGGACGGTGGTCGTTTTCCGGAACGCTGGGGGGATTTTGACAGCTGGACGAGGTCGTAGATCGAGGATCAGCCCGAAAGAAACGGAAATCCCATACGTCCGCTGACAACAGAGCAGTATGACCTGCGCTTAAAGCTGATGCAGGAGAATGTGCTCAGCATGGAAGTTGACTTTGAGGACAAAGAGGGCGGCATGGGTCTCCGTAACCATGAGGTAGGCGTATTTACAAGCGAGGACGGTGAATTACACTATGAGCGGACGACATGTGAGGCTGTTCTCAGTGATGATTCCGGCAGCGAGGCAGCGGTGGGCTATCTCGCTCAGTTTTGTACGAATCCCGACACAGAGAAACTGAGCGAATGGGTAGCAGACAATATTTGTTTTACGGATATATTTGATAACTGGGCGCCCGATCATGACCAGATCATATACGGGCTGCAAGAGTTTGATGAGGACCCGTTCCCACAATTCAGCAGAGAGTTTTCTCCAGATACAAAGGAATGGGAAGAATTTTGTGAAATTTATAAGTCGATCAATGATTACCGTCCGGACGAGGCGGAATGATAACAGAGTTTTGCGATGCAGGTCCAGCATTACCTCGAAAATTGAGAGACGACAGTGTGAAACATTTTTTATGCGGCTTTTTATTGTTTTCGCACAAGGGAAATAGAGGATCAATCCGGAATAAACGGAAAGCCGGTAAGCCCGCTGACAACAGGGCGGTATGATCTGCTCTTAAAGTTGATGCATGACAAAGATCTCCGCATGGAGGCAGAATCTGAGGACGTGGAAGGTGATAGAGGGAGATTTCATTGACAATGAAGAACTCCATGCTCCCTTCCTCCAATTTTATGAAACCTTTGGACCAGATACCATTCCATGGGTATCGTGCTGCGGATAGCTGCTCGATTTTGGCGCTGGAGGGATAGAGAAAATCTGCTCAGACACAGAGGAATTAATTGAAAAAAGAGATCCCAAAAACAGTGCAAGAATTTACAATGCATTTTTATCTCAAAATAGATATCATTAGATCGGTTGTTCGAATGCAGGATTCTTATATTTAGAAGACCGTTTTTGTTTCGGAAGGAGGTTGTTTTTATGCCGGATGTTTATAAAAGAAGATTTGCCATCAAAGGAACAAAAAAAGATGTTATGAAAGCGCTGCGTTTTATGGCGGAACAAGCGGCTCTGAAAACAGAATACAGCTATCTATACGAAATGTTTTTAAAACCGACTGAAGTGGGTAAAGCTGGGGAGCCATATGGTCTCACAGAAAATTTTGACCAAGCAGGAGAAATGGATCAGGTAGGTTTTTTTTCCTGCGGATATATGGTGCGCCGATGGTTAGCGGTTTTAGAGTATGAAACAGTTTTTCGGGAAATAAGCGCGGATAATCCAGATATAGAGCTCTATGCAGAGATACATAATGAAGGCGGCATTCAGGAAATGCAGCCTTATATGGAATCATTCTATTCTCCTGCCGGAAGCGCGAAATTGACGCAAAGATATATCCAGATTTATCAAGATCCTCATAGCGAAGAATATGATCCATCTAAAGAACCACCGTTAAGCGCGGAAGATATTGAAGCGCAGTACCTGGAAACATGGGGAAAACCAAAAAGTTATTTTGAATCGTTGCTAAGGGGCGGGGAAGCAGGAGAAAGCAATAGAAAGCGGGATGATTTTTACTATCTTGATGTATGCAAAGAAATGATGAAGGGGGAAATAAAAGTATCTGGTCTTGACACAGATGAAATCAAAGAAAGATTTGAACATATCCAAACAGGTCAAAAGCTGTTATTGAAACAAGGTGAAAATGACGACGTTATGCTTTTTTCTGAAGATGGGCGCATAGGGACACTATCGGGGAAAGGCAATTTTGGGTTGATGACGTTTGTTCACGATACAGGAGAACTGCTATATTTTGGGGATGCGGTGCAGGTTCTGCACCATATGCTGCAGCTTATGCCCAACAGCATCTGGTGTAAAGTGCTGGATGTGACCCCGCTCTCCAAAAGAAGAAAAAACGCGAAATACGCTTTGCTTTCTGTGGAACTTAAAATATCTCAAGAACTGCAAAAGAGAATAGAACAAGAACAGAATGCGGGCGCCGGCTTTTTAGAGGAAATTCTAAACTCTATCAAGACGCTTAAAAAATCCCAATAAAACATTATTTTGGAGATAGAACAGGATTTTCTTGCATGAAAAAAAACCGCGGGATATGATTTGGCTCAATCCGTTTATGCCAAGGGATGATGTTCCCATAATATACGGATCACTATCTTAGGAAAGCTGGAAGAAGAATAATAGAAATTGCGTTTTTCGACAGGGAAAAACAAAAAAATACAGCGTTTTACAAGAGCGATATCATGAAAATGGTGTCGCTTTTTGTTTTGCTTTTTTATATACGATTAATTGAAAAACAGGGTGATATTTGTGGTAAAGAACATTTACATTCTTGGTATATTTTAGAAAATATAAGATGTGTCAGCCTTCTTTTGGTTTATAAAAACTTAACAAGGGGATTTCTTTTGATATAATAAAGATATATCAAATTTGTTTCAGATGATGGAAAGGGAGGAGGATTTTTCATGAAAAATTTGTGGAACGAATATGACCCAGATGTCCTTGCGTCAGCCGTAGATTATTTTGCATCATTTTTAGAGGAACCCAATAAAGAGGTTGTGAAAAAATGGGTAGAGGAAAATGTTCCGGCAAACGAAATGTTCTTAGAAGATATGGAAGATGGAGATTTCATTGACAATGAAGAACTTGGTGATCCCTTCCCGGAATTTTATGAAGCCTTTGCACCTCGTTCTGAGAGGTGGGATGAATTTTGCCAAATCTATGAAGAAATATTTGGTGCCTGGCTGCAAGAGTGGGAGAATTTTGACCATAGTATTTTAAAAGAAGTGATTGAACTTTTCCAATTGTTTGTGAAAGTACCTGATGAAGAAATCAATGAATGGGTCTATGACAATATCAATCCTTCTTATGAGCTTCAGTGTGCAGAGGATTATGAAAGCCAAATAGATATCATTTATTCTATGATGGGAGAAGATCCTTTTCTTGATTTTTATGAAGCCTTTGCGCCTGACACAAGTCAATGGGCGCGGTGCTGTGGCTTGCTGATTGATCTTGATGCGGGAGAAATAGAGGAAATTTGCTCAGATGAAGAGGAATAAATAGCAAATCAAACGATCGTGCGGGGTAGCCTATTTGTATCTATGTATGTGACTCATTGCATTGGTTACCTAAGGATTCTTTTTGTCAAAAGATTGCTTTTATTTCAAGGGAGTTGATTTTATGCCAGACATTTATAAGAGAAGATTTGCACTCAAAGGAGCAAAGAAAGCGTCATTTTATATATGAAATGGGGTTTTCATGTTTTTATAATGGAAACAGAGAAAAATATGATTGGCTCAATCAGTTTATGAGAAAGAGAGATTATGTTCCTATAATATACGGATTGCTACACTATGGAAATTGTAAGAAGAATAAAAAGTTATCTAGAAAAGACCGTAAGGGTGCAAATGAACTGCTCCAGATTGTGCGGACAGCACAAAAAGGCCTCTATGTAGGAAAATATGAAGTTTTAAGTGGAGAGGCGTCGCGTAAGCGGCGGCTCTCCGGTTTTTAACTGGATGCGCTCATGGTTGTAAAAATAAATATAACGGTCAATCATCTCGTTGGCTTCACAGAATGAAGCTGGTTTATGGCGGTAGATACACTCTGCCTTGAGAATGGAGAAAAAATTTTCTGCCATAGCGTTGTCATACGGGTTTGCTCGTCTTGACATGGAGGGCGTAATGTCATAAGATTTAATCAGGGGATCTGTGAAACTTTTTCTGTAAATATATGATAAAAAGGTTCTTCTATGATAAAATATTATTTACAGGAGGACCTTTTATTATGGCAAAACAGAAGAAACCCATACATCGGGTACAAATGACAGAGGGAAAACGAAACATTATTCATCAGCTCATGGAAGAATACGATATTCAGACAGCTGAGGATATTCAGGAAGCTCTAAAAGACCTTCTGGGCGGAACCATCAAAGAAATGATGGAAGCAGAAATGGAGGATCATCTCGGATATGAAAAATCTGAGCGTTCTGACAATGATGATTACCGAAATGGGTATAAACGCAAACGTATCAACAGCAGTTATGGTTCTATGGAAATTGAGGTTCCACAGGATCGTAAATCAACCTTTCAGCCGCAAGTAGTCAAAAA
>NZ_FRAH01000143.1 GCF_900142265.1 Anaerotignum lactatifermentans DSM 14214
GAGTATAGATAACTGCAAATAACAGTTTGTAGGGGAGTTCTGATACTCCCCTATAAAAATGGCTATTTATCAACTGTTTGTTGTGACATAGCCTTTTGTTAAAGGCTCTTCCTTTTGCCGCTTTCCGATTACTTTATTAACAAATCGATACATTGAAATTCCTATACCAGCTCCCAAATAAAGAAATGCAGCCATCATGGTTGCATCCACATGATTCAATAACAATTTCGACAGTGGTATATTGATTGCATATAGTGCTGCTGCCAATATTGCAAAACCTGTTGCAATATTCTTTACCTTCATAATTTTTCCCTTGCTTTCAAAAGATTCCGATTTATTAAACTGACTTAACCTCGAAACAATTTCTTAAACCAACTCCGCTTTTGTTCTGCCTCTGGTCTCTGCTGATCCACTTCGATCTCCCCGGCAAGCTGCTGCTGAATCGTCCCAGCATGAAGAGCCTGCGCCGCCTGTGCAGTCTGCTGTGCTGCAACCAAAGCCGCACTACTTTCTGCCAGCCTCGCATTTAATTCTTCTATCTGCTTGTCCTTCACAGCGAGCTGCTTATTTTTTAAGTCTAATTCCTTCTGCAGCATAGAAATCAAGACTGTTTCTGAGGTTTCGCAAGTTTCGCAACTTGCTTTCGCATGTTGCGAAACTTCCTTTCCCTCAATCGCCCGATAATGCTGATATATGGCGGTTTTTATAGTTTCGCTGATTGCGAAACTTCCTTTCGCATCTTTCGCAACATGGTTTCGCCGACACCACGCCCGAACTGCTTGTTCAGACACCCCGCATTCAGACGCAATCTCTTTGATTGTTACCGCCATTATATCACCACACTTTCAAAAAAGGCATTACAAACGCCTGTAAAATTCACTTACTAAAATAAATCACTATGAGAGCCGGTACGGATCAACTTTAAAATCAAAGTATCCCGAACAACCTTATAAATCAGTAGCCAGTCCGGTTCAATATGACACTCCCTCGTGCCCTTGTAATTTCTTGAATTTGTAAGAGCGTGATCCCGATACGATTGCGGCAAAGGTTCCTCACGACACAAAATTGAAACAACCTCTTCCAGTTTTTTCGGATCACAGCCCCGTTTCAAAGCGAGTTTATAGTCCCGTTTGAACTGTCCTGAAAATTCCGGTCTAAGCATTTAACTCCTCCATCATATCCGCCACACTGTCAAACGGACCATACATATCCTCGTCCTTCTCCGCTGCCGCCATAGTCGCATAGGTAACTTCATTCGGTTCGTCAAGTTTCACTTCAAAAGGCAAACCGTGATACCTAAGCGCCTGCCTATAAAAAATTCCTGTTGCGGTGCTTAAATCCATTCCAAGAGACTTGAAAAGGGCAGCCGCCTGTGCCTTCAATTCAGGCTCCATTCTTAAAGTCATATTTTCTTTCGTTGCAGCCATACAAATGCACTCCTTTCATCTCTTATAGCTTACACCATTATTATACTCATAATACATTAAAAATGCAAGTGCATTGCAAATAATATTTGCAGTTGCAGTTTCTCGTAATTAGCCGCCCAAAATACGCCTTTTATAGCGATTTTTCAGCGTTCCAATTAAAACACAGCCAACACCGCAAAAACGCCTTACAGGGCATTTCTGGGCGTTTTACAGCCTATCCTTGAACTCTTCGACCAGCATATCACTCAACTCCTGTGACGGACGAATTTTCACAGAAATATGCCCGTCCTCAAAACTTGCTACTGGCGGCTGATAGTCCCACCATTTACGGATTGTTTTCGGATCAAGCCCGGTATCTCTATGACAGTCTGCTTTCCGACCTTCCGGGTGCTGTTCCCGCCATCTAAAAACCTGTTCCCGCACTGATGGGCGCCCGTTTCTTAATCTCCAACTTGTCCCATTCGCTTTATCGTTAATTTCCTGAATCGCTCTCGCACCCTGCAAATGTACTGCCTGTTTACGCCCATTTCTCTTATTTTTCTCAATTCGTATATCCGTTAAAGCTTCAATATCCTTAATCGTAAAATTGTAATATTCCTTGTCGTAGGCTTCCAGCGCACTCCGAATATCGTCCTCGGTCAAAACATTCTCATGTTTCACCTTCTGCAAATCTTCAAACGCCTGCTGCATATCCTGCCGGAGCTGTTTCTTCGGCACACCGCACTTGTAGGCATAAATCGCAAGACACATCAGAAAAAAAT
>NZ_FRAH01000121.1 GCF_900142265.1 Anaerotignum lactatifermentans DSM 14214
CTTCTGATAACTGAAGCAAATGATCTGGTTCCACAATCACCTCCCACTCATTTCTTCCTTTAAATAACGCTAAAATATATTCCTTTGAAATTTCCGCCTCATAAACAGTACCGTTTTCTCCAAATCGATTGGCAAACCATTGGGCAACCTCTCGATCCAGTGTCCAAGACAAAGCTTTGACCTTGCCTGCATTATATGAGGTCACGCCTCGATAAACCGATACTGTTTCCGGCAGGCTTCGCAGTGTTTCTATTTCATCTTCTGTCATCATCTCCTCCTGTTTTGATTTACGGAACAGATCCAGCAGTTCTTTCTGCTTGAAGTTAGGATCAAGATTAGGTGCTTCTGTCCGAATCCAGATGTCTGCAAGCATTTTAGAAAAATCCTCTCTGGACAAGTATGATTCCGCATATTTTAAAAAAGCAAGCAGATAAGATTTTGTCATAAGGTGGTATACCCCAAACACATCTTCCGCAGTATCAATCTGCTTTTCCACTTGTTCTTTCCATAGGGTAAATGCCTTTGTATCTTCCATAATATTGGCAAAAGCAATTTCACCGTCAGCCTGCGACACACAAACCATCGCTGAATCCGTAAACGGATGCTTGATGACCAACGGCGAAAACTTTGTTTCTTCTATATTCATGTGCAGGAATACTTTGGCGGTATCTTTGATTCCTCTTAAATCTGTTATTTTTCGCATTTTCTCACCTTACCACAATGCCACATTTCTTTCTTTTTTGATTTGTTCAACCAAAGCATCGAATCCTCCTGCTTCTTCAGCATATTTTGTAAAAACACACTCCACCATTTCTCTCGAAAATCCAAGTTCTTCATAAAGCAAAAGCAGATCCTCTGGTAATCTGCCAAGCACACTTGTTGGCTTTATAATGATGCATCCCTTTTGAAGAATGATATCTACCAATTCATTAGGATTGATCTCTGCATTCTCCAGCATTTCATCTGTGATTTCAATAGGATCACCTGGAGTTCTGTAAATAATTGTTTTTTCACTTGGTTCTGTCTTCATATTTTTCATAACTGTACATCCTCCTTATTCAAATGTGTAAAATTCAATTACTGTCGTTTCTTCTATTTCTTCTTTTGTAAACTCCTGTGGTTCATAAAAAATTTTTGTGTATGTGTCCAACGCCTCCTCACTCAATGATGCCAGGTTTCCTTCCTTGTCACTGCCGCAAACAAAAAAATCGCCAACGATGATATCGCTGCCAATTCTCCTGTTGCCTTCTAAGCCAATCAATTTCCCCTCATCATTTAATAGGATACATACATTGTCATCTAATCCTAAGATGTCAATATATCCACCAACTGCTTCTTGCATAGCTTCCAATGTATTTTTCAGCATATAGACTTCAGGATGTTCATGTGGCTTTACTTTTAATACTTTTATGACATCTTCCTTCATGGTTCTCACCTCCTTAAAAAATTTTTTAATTTTTTTCAAAAAGGGGTTGTAATTTTGAAAAACCCCATTTTGTCGAATTAAGGGAACAAAAAAGGCAGTGTGATGTTTTTTTCATCCACTGCCTTAATTCAAATATCTTTTCCATCGCTTAATATTCAGTTTGCTTATACAAATTTATTTTTTATACTTTTGCGACATTTTTCATCATAATTTTCACACTTTTCAAAAACTTTTTTAAATTTTTTTCAAAAAAGGGTTGTAATTTTGAAAATCGCTTTTTCGTTAAGTTCTGAAAACTGAAAAAGGCAGTGAGATTTTTTTTCATCTCACTGCCCGAAAATCGTTTTTTAACTCCAAAAACGCTATGTCATCTATAAAATTGGATTTTTTGGGGCTTTGAAAATCGCCCTCAAAAACCGCTGGAAGCCTTGATTTTACTGGCTTTGCGGCTATGTCATCTATTTTGATCACTCATCCCATCATGATTGAATGAAAAGTATGCCTGATGAAGCTGGTTGTGCCTTGGTGTAGTTTTTTAAGTGCTACTTCCTACTTTTTAGAATGTTATACTCATCTATTTTCATTTTAAAACAAAGCATCAATACATAAATTATTATTTAAATCAATTAAAACTTCCTTTTAATTTCTCATCTCCGTTTGATTTATGTACATATAAATACTGATTTAAAATCTCTGCATAAGTTTTCTGTCCACATTTTTTCATTCCATTGATCACGTAGGAAAGTTCAACTTTAGGATTTATACTATATGATGTAATATTATGTTTATGTTTTGCAGCTCGATATAAATCATTTAAATCTTCAGAATAATAATTATCAATGTATCTCCAGCCAGAAATTTCCGAAAATACCCACAATAAACATAATTCACTATGTTTAATATCTTTTGAAGCCTGCTGCCAATCTCTAACTCCTATTGCACATTCTCCAAATTTTTCTAACGTACTCTTTGATAATGTAGAAAAAATAATTTCTTTCCCTCTATTATTAGAAAATTCACGATGTTTATTTATAATATCAAGTGCATTGTCAAACTCGTTTGAACTTATTTTATATTTTTCTTGAATTAATATTTTAACTCCCTTAATGCTATCATTATAAATATGTGGATTCGGCAACAGTTTAGATATTTCTTTTAATTGTTCTCGAGATAAGCTTTTTGTAAATGTTCCCGTTTTATATTCCATTCGTAAATTATATAGGAAACACTGTGTATTTTCTAAAATTTCCGATATCTTTCTATACTGAAAATAAGCAGTCAAAATGTCTATATGGCTAATCTCATTTTTTTTTCAAATGCGGTTCACCTTTATGATCATTCAAATATCGAAACACATCACCTTTAGGATCTATCCACTCATAGTGGCTTAAATATGGCAAAACGGGATCAAATACTTCTGAAATTCTTTTATCAATTGTATAAAAATTTAGAATTTTATCCTTTAAATCAGATAAATTATGAGTGAACGAATTTAAATTGAATTTATTAAAAAGTCTATTATGTACTTCATTAATTTGTCCTTCAATAATTTGCTGACGTTTTTTTAATATAGCCAAACTTCTAACAATGGTATCTTCATCAACAGAATCTACTCGTATGAAACTTAACTTATCCTGTTTGTCATTAATTCGTTGAGATATAAGTTTTTCAATTCTATTAAGTTTTTGTAATCGAATAAAATCTTTCTTCTTTGTTTTTGCAATATATATAGATGTTACAGAATGATATATATCTTTAAGATATAGCTCAATAGAATGACGGATACAAAAAAGAATTGGATAAACAAGACTATCCGCAGTTCCCTCTCCAGATTCAAGACTATTTGTCAGAATATGAACTGCATCTTTAAATCCATCGCAAATAGTATCCTGTCCATAATTCCCATTTGTACCTACACAAGCAGTGAACTCGTTTATTGTTGATAATCTATTATATGGGCTTGTGTTTAATATCCTGTCCTTTGACTTAATGTTTGTATCCATTTAATTCACCTGCAATATACTTCATGCCTTGCTAATATATTTTATTTTCAAAATACATTAACTATTTTTTACAAAGGCATAATGCCAAGTGAAAAGATTTTAGATTTTCCAGTGGATTGTAACTTCCTCACTGGTAGCGTCAATTTGTGATATGAGAATATCAACCACCTTGCGCTTATCGTCAAAGCTAACGGACTCCCAATCATCCAGATAGCCCGTAATGCTGTCAATCTGTGAAGCGGAAACGGAATTAGCGGTGAGATCGGCCACCAGCTTTAGCTGCTTTTGACGTTCCGCGTCCAGTTCCTCAATGCGGGTATTTGCGTATTGCAGGAGCAGCGGGTTTGCCCCGGACAAAGTGTCCAGAAGTTTCTCGATCTCGCTCTCCGTCTTTGCAAGGGCAACACGGGCGGCGGTCAGCTTCGGATTGTAGCTTTGTTCCTTTCCGCCTTTCAGCGTGTGGAATTTCCGCATCTTCTTAACCATCTCGCCGTACACAAACGCCTCCATGTTTTGCGCTGTCAGCGTACCAGCCCCCTCACAGCTCCCGTTTTCCGCCCGCTGTTTGCACCGCAGGTAGGTAACGCCATTTTGGGCTCTCAGAGCAGCCAGCGCATAGCCGCAGCGCCCGCACTTGATTTTCCCGGCCAGCCATGTATTATGGCATTTGCGGCCATTCTGGAAAGAGGTGTTCTGTGACAGCTTGCGCTGAACAGTCAGCCAGAGCTGGGAAGAAATGCGGCCCTGGTGCGGGGCAATCACAAGAATTGGCTCTTCGCCCTCGCGCCCTTGATAGAGATAACAGCTATTGTCCCCTGTGAACATTTCCGGGGGACTTTCGATTTTTACGCCCTGGGCCTTGAAGTATTCGTAGATGTCCATATCAGCCTGGACATAAACGGGGTTTCTCAGCAGTTTAGAGATAAAGGCCCGTTGCAGCGCCTTGTCATAGACCTTGATGGAATGTTTGACAAAGTACCGGGTTATATCGCCGTAGGAATTGCCCGGCTCCGCATACATTTGAAACATGAGCTCGGCAAAATCCATTTCCGCATTTTCCACCAGCTTCTTTGTCTTGATCCCGTCCATGACGATGGGCTCGGTATCAAAGCCGTATGGCGTCCGGCCCCGCATATAGTAGCCTTTGGCACACCGGGAATAGAAAGCGTCCTGCACACGCATCTGGATGCTCTCGCGTTCAAGCTGGGCAAAGACAATGCAGATATTGAGCATCGCCCGGCCCATTGGGGTGGAGGTATCAAATTTTTCCGTACAGGAAACAAACTCCACATCGTATTGCTTGAACAGCTCCATGAGCTTTGCAAAGTCTACAATGGAGCGGCTGATCCGATCCAGCTTGTAGACAATCACCCGCTTAATCAGGCCCAGCCGGATGTCCTGCAAGAGCCGCTGAAAGTCGGGACGCTCAATGTTCTTGCCGGAATACCCTTTGTCTTTGTATTCCTTACCCTCACCGCCTTTTAACTCATATCGGCAAAATTCAAATTGACTTTCAATGCTGATACTGTCCTTTTTGTCAATCGACTGCCGCCCGTAAATTGCATCAATTCTATTATCCATAATTAGCTCCCTTTCTGTTCGTTGGGAGCCAACCTACAAGTATATTATACCTCTGCCGCCCCCTTACAACAAGGATGACTCCGGCCTGCCTACCCCCGCTGCCCGGCATACTTGCGGAACACTTCAAACAGCCGCCGCTCGATCTCGCGGTTGTGCTTTTCCAGCTCCTGCGGGGAAAAAACGGGGGTGAGATTTTTGACGGTGATTGTCCGATCTCCGAGAACAGCCGTTTTGATTTCACTTTCATATTTGACTTGCGCCTGCATAAAATCCCTCCCATACAATCAAAGAATGTTTTGAAGCATAACAAAGGCCAGCACCACGAATGAACAGGTCCAGTAAAAACGGACAATGACAAAAAGCCCCCTTATGTAGGATAATAGAACTACATAAGGGGGTCTCGCTATGTCCGGAAAA
>NZ_FRAH01000104.1 GCF_900142265.1 Anaerotignum lactatifermentans DSM 14214
TTGAAGTCTTCGTCATAGCGAATACCTTTGCTGTTTGTTGACATGTAAATACCTCCTTTTGGTGTCTACTTTATTGTAATAGATAGTTACTTTATGTGTCCACTTTTTTAATATAGATCCATACACCAATCTATTTACAGGTATTGTTTAATGCGTTGATGGGACTTAGAAGAAGCGAAATAATAGGTCTGAAGTATTCAGACATAGATTTTGTTGAACAAACATTAACTATTCAAAGACAGTTGGGAAAACCCCTTGATGTAAATATAGAAGAAATCAGAAAAAAAACTTTAACAAAACAAGAACTAGGATTAAAAACACCATCCAGCTATCGAACTTTAAAAATTCCTGATTATGTGTTTCAAGCTATTTTAGAACAGCGAAAAATATATGAAAAGAATAAAAGCAAAAGAAAAAAAGAATTTTTAGATGAAGGCTATATATGTTGTTCCACATATGGTCATTCCAGAAGTAAAGACTTCCATTATAAATATTTTAAAAAATTACTGGAAGAAAATAATTTACCTAATATCAGATGGCATGATTTAAGAAGTTCATATTGTACGCTTTTGTTGAAAATGAATTTTAGTCCTAAGGCAGTATCAAATTTGATGGGGCACGCAAAGGAGTTAATTACGGTTGATGTATATGGGGATAATGCTCAGCTGATTACGGACAACACTGAAGCATTAGACCAATTCATACAAGAATTAACTTTATTACCCTATGAAGAATTTGATGCAGTACAAGATAGTAATGAAAACATTTCTGTCATCGACATTGGAACAGAAATAGAACAAATGTTTGCATAATTTTTGTGTTCCCCTATACTTTAGTATTTAACTGTGATATACTTCTTAGTAGCTTGTTTTTTGAATAATTATATGTGATGATATCTAATGCTATTTAATGTTATTCTGTTTTAAAATTTTGATTTTAGTGACCAAAATTCGTAAAAGGGCTTTTTTGGGCAAAAACGGAATATCTGCCTTTACGAATGATGGGCTGACAGTAATCACTTCACTTTGTGCGAACGGAGGTGTATCATGGACAAACCATTTAAAATACATTCAAAATTTCAGCCTACAGGCGACCAGCCACAGGCAATAGAAAAGATAGCCGAAGGATTTAAAAAAGGCTTGAAATTCCAGACTTTAAAGGGTGTTACAGGCTCTGGAAAGACATTTACAATGGCGAATATTGTAGAGAAATTACAGAAGCCTACACTGGTCATTGCACACAATAAAACCCTTGCTGCACAGCTTTACAGCGAGTTTAAAGAGATATTCCCAGAAAATGCAGTGGAATATTTTGTTTCTTACTATGATTACTATCAGCCGGAAGCCTATGTGCCCAGCACCGATACCTATATTGAGAAAGATTCCGCAGTCAATGAAGAAATTGACAAACTGCGCCACTCTGCCACAGCGGCACTGGTGGAACGGCAGGATGTTATTGTTGTTGCCAGCGTATCCTGTATCTATGGTCTGGGTGACCCGGAAGAATACTATGGCATGATGCTTTCTCTCCGTCCCGGTATGGAAAAAGACAGGGATGAAGTGCTGCACAGCCTCATTGAAATGCAGTATGACAGAAATGATATGAATTTTGAGCGCGGTACCTTTCGTGTTCGCGGGGATGTAGTGGAAATTTTCCCTGTGGCATCCTCGAAATATGCTGTCCGTGTGGAATTTTTCGGCGACGAAATCGACCGCATCACGGAAATTGATGTGGTGACAGGAGAAATCATTGGTACCAGAAATCATATTTCCATCTATCCAGCCTCTCACTATGTCACTTCGCCGGAAAAAATGCAGTTGGCCATTGCACGTATTGAAGCGGAACTGGAAGAACGTCTGGCAGAATTGAAGCGAGAGGACAAGCTTCTGGAAGCCCAAAGATTGGCACAACGCACCAATTATGATATTGAAATGCTGAAGGAAATGGGATTCTGTACAGGTATTGAAAACTATTCCCGTCATTTATCCTTGAGAGAAGCAGGCAGTACGCCTTTTACGCTCATCGACTTCTTCCCTGATGATTTCCTCATTATTGCCGACGAGTCCCATGTTTCCATTCCCCAGATTCGTGCCATGTACGAAGGGGACAGATCCAGAAAAACCACACTGGTGGACTTTGGGTTCCGTTTGCCTTCCGCTTTGGACAACCGTCCTTTGAAATTTGCGGAATTTGAAAGCAAAATCAATCAGCTGCTGTTTGTTTCTGCCACACCTTCTGTGTACGAAAAGGAACATTCCCAGCAGACAGTGGAACAGATCATCCGTCCTACAGGGCTGTTAGACCCGGAAATCTCCGTGCGACCCATTGCGGGACAGATTGACGACCTCCTTTCGGAAGTTCAGAAAACTACCGAAAAAGGACAGAAGGTTCTGGTAACCACACTGACTAAGAAAATGGCGGAGCGTCTGACAGATTACCTCAGAGAAGCCGGTGTGAGAGTGCGTTACCTGCATTCAGACATTGACACGCTGGAACGACTGGAAATTATTCGTGATTTGCGTATGGATGTGTTTGATGTGCTGGTAGGCATCAACCTGCTGCGAGAAGGGCTGGATATTCCCGAAGTCAGTCTGGTTGCCATTTTGGACGCGGACAAAGAAGGTTTCCTTCGTTCGGAAACATCACTCATTCAGACCATTGGTCGTGCTGCCAGAAACGCGGAAGGTCGTGTTATCATGTATGCCGATGTGATGACGGAAAGTATGCAGAAAGCCATCGACGAAACCAACCGCCGTCGTGGTATCCAGCAGGCGTACAACGAAGCCCACGGCATTACGCCCCAGACCATTGTGAAGAAAGTCCATGATGTCATCCAGATTACCAAAACGGCAACGGAAAAACAGAAATTTGGTCTGGAAAAAGACCCGGAATCCATGAGTGAAAAAGAACTGAAAAAACTTATTCAGACTTTGGATAAAGAAATGAAGCATGCTGCCATGGAACTGCAATTTGAACGGGCAGCGGAACTGAGGGATAAAATTCTGGAACTGAAAAAACTCATGTAAGATGCGAAAGGGGGAACCCTATGAATTATCGAGTATTGCATCTGGCAGATCTGGAACGTTTTCTGGAACTGCGTATGGAATTTTTGCTGTCTTATCAAAATGTACCTAAAGATTTTCGGAATATAACAGAAAATTATTTGCGTAAACATATGGAAACGGAAGATCTGCTTCTGTTGGCAGCGGAGGAGGAAGGCAGTCTGGTGGCTGCCTGCATGGTTTGTTTTTATGAAACCTGTCCTATGGTGGACAACCCCTCCGGCAAATATGGAGAATTGCGCAATGTTTACACAAAGCCAGCCTACCGCAGGAAAGGCATTTCTGAAAAGCTGGTGGGCATGGCACTGGAAAAAGCCAAAGAGAGAGGCGTGACCAAAATGCGTCTGCATTACACAGATGATGGTCTGCCTTTGTATCAGAAAATTGGTTTTGTACCAGAAGAAAGATATATGGAAAAAGATTTATGATAGATTTCCTTTTATAAGGAAAAAAGGAGAGAATATGAAAAATGAAATCGTCATCAGGGGTGCCAGAGAGCACAACCTGAAAAATATAGATTTGACCATTCCCAGAGATAAACTGGTGGTCTTTACAGGGGTCAGCGGTTCCGGGAAAAGCTCCCTTGCCTTTGATACCCTTTACGCGGAAGGACAGCGCAGATATGTGGAATCCCTGTCCTCTTATGCCAGACAGTTTTTGGGTCAGATGGAAAAACCTGATGTAGACCAGATTGATGGGCTTTCTCCCGCTATTTCCATTGACCAGAAAACAACCAGTCATAACCCTCGTTCCACTGTGGGTACCGTAACGGAAATTTATGACTATCTGCGTCTGCTTTATGCCAGAATTGGTGTGCCCCATTGCCCCAAATGCGGCAAGGAAATCAAAAAGCAGACCATTGACCAGATTGTAGACCGTGTGCTGGAACTGCCGGAACGGACAAAAATCCAGCTGCTTGCGCCTGTTGTCCGTGGGAGAAAAGGGGAGCATGTGAAACTGCTGGAAGACGCCAAAAAAAGCGGCTATGTCCGTGTTCGTGTGGATGGCATTATTTACGATCTGTCTGAAGAAATTAAACTGGAAAAGAATAAGAAACATACCATCGAAATCATTGTGGACCGTTTGGTGGTAAAAGAAGGCATCCAGAAACGTCTGACAGAATCCATCGAAACTGTCACCGCACTGACAGGGGGACTGTTGGTGGTGGATGTGAATCAGGGAGAGGATGAATTGGTATTCAGCCAGAATTTCTCCTGCCCTGACTGTGGCATCGACCTGATGGAAATTGAACCCAGACTTTTTTCCTTTAATAATCCCAGCGGCGCGTGTCCCACTTGTACAGGTCTTGGCATGCAGATGAAGTTTGATGAACAGCTCATTGTGCCAAATGACAGCCTTTCCATTGCTGGAGGCGCCATTGTGGCACCGGGGTATAACTCCATTTCCAGTAAGGATACCATGACCAGAGTTCTTTTTGATGCATTGGCGGAGGAATACGGATTTTCTCTGGATACACCTTTCCGGGAACTGCCGGAGGAAATCAAAAAGATTATTTTCTATGGCACTGGCGGCAAAAAACTGCGGATTACCTACACCAATTACCGTGGCACAGGTTCTTATGATTATGCCTTTGAAGGCATCATTCCCAACTTGCAGCGGCGTTACAGCGAAACATCCGAAACTATGCGTGGAGAATATGAGGAATACATGACGAATATCGAATGTCCTTCCTGTCATGGGATGCGTCTGCGTCCAGAAGTTCTTGCCATTACTGTAGGCGGAAAAAATATTTCTCAGGTTACAGAAATGTCTGTGGCAGATATTCAGAAATTTTTCCAGAACCTTCAGCTCAGCGGCAGAGATGAAATGATTGCGGAACGGATTTTGAAGGAAATCCATGCGCGTATTGGTTTTCTGGTGGATGTTGGGCTGGATTATCTTACATTGTCCCGGGCAGCAGGCACTCTTTCCGGCGGCGAAGCCCAGAGAATCCGTCTTGCTACACAGATTGGCTCCGGTCTGGTAGGGGTTGTGTATATTCTGGATGAACCCAGTATTGGTCTCCATCAGCGGGATAATGACAAACTGCTGAAAACATTGCAGCACCTGCGGGATATCGGGAACTCCCTCATTGTGGTAGAACATGATGAAGATACCATGTATGCGGCGGACTTTATCGTGGATGTAGGCCCCGGTGCTGGAAAAGACGGCGGCAATATCATCTGCACCGGCGATGTGGAAGAAATCAAGGCATGTACCGAATCTTTGACGGGGGATTACCTCAGCGGCAGAAAGAAAATCAAAGTGCCGGAAAAACGCCGTCCTGTTAATCCCGAAGCCATGCTTCATATTGTGGGAGCGGCAGAAAATAACCTGAAACAGATCAATGTGGATATTCCCCTTGGAATTTTCACCTGTGTTACTGGTGTCAGTGGTTCCGGCAAAAGTTCTCTGGTCAATGAAATTCTATATAAACGACTGGCAAGGGACTTGAATCGTGCAAAACTCCGCCCCGGCAATCATGAAGATATGAATGGACAGAATCAGCTGGATAAAGTCATCAATATTGACCAGTCTCCTATCGGACGTACCCCTCGCAGCAATCCTGCAACCTATACAGGGCTTTTTGATATGATTCGCGATGTGTTTGCCCAGACCACAGAAGCAAAAATGCGTGGGTATCAGAAAGGCAGATTCAGCTTTAATGTAAAAGGCGGCAGATGTGAAGCCTGCGCCGGGGATGGTATCATCAAGATTGAAATGCACTTCCTGCCGGATATTTATGTACCCTGCGAGGTTTGTCATGGCAAGCGGTACAACCGGGAAACGCTGGAAGTGAAATATAAAGGCAAGACCATTTCCGATGTACTGGAAATGACGGTGGAAGAAGCTTTGGAATTCTTCGAAAATATTCCCAGAATCAAAGCAAAATTGCAGACACTCTATGATGTAGGTCTTTCCTATGTGCAGTTGGGGCAGTCTTCCACAACTCTTTCTGGCGGGGAAGCCCAGAGGGTGAAACTGGCAACGGAACTGAGCAAGAAAAGCACAGGACGCACCATGTATATTCTGGATGAACCTACTACGGGGCTTCATATGGCGGATGTCCATAAGCTGGTGCATATCCTGCAGCGGCTGGCAGAAGGCGGCAATACGGTGGTTGTCATTGAGCATAATCTGGATGTGATCAAAACAGCGGATTATATCATCGACTTGGGACCGGAAGGTGGTACCGGCGGTGGTACCATCGTTGCCTGCGGTACACCGGAGGAAGTATGCGGCGTGCCGGAATCCTATACCGGAAAATATTTGAAACCCATATTGGACAGAAAATGAAAAAAAGAAAATCCGATGTATTTGCGTTCATCGGATTTTCTATTGAGTAAAAAATTTTTTTTGACGAAAAAAACGGTTTTTTGTTGGAAAATCAATACTTTTTCATTTTGTGAAAACATCAAAAAATGCGGTTGTTATTGACAAATCCGTTGGTTATCAGTACCATAGAAACAGATAGCTTTAGTAAAATTGCGGAGGAAGAACATGGCAAGAAAAGAACCTGTTTTGGATTTTGAACAGTCCAGAAAGAGGGTAGCTGATTATTTCGGCTGTGACGGAGATTTTTTTTTGAAACCTCTTTTGGATCTGGAATGGGCGATTAAAGGAGAAGAAGATTTTCATTTTCTTTCTTATTGGACAGCAGAAGGAAAGAAGATTGACGCTGTGATCGTGAAAAAAGGCGGCGAACCGATGATATATGAAACAAAAGACTATACCATGGTGGTGGCAATCGATTGTGTGAAGATTGGTTTTATTTTCCGTAATGGAAAATACATCACCGATGGAGAAGGATGAGAAAAGAAAAGATCGTTTTATCCAAAACGATAGTATGAGTTAGGAACAAGATGTTTTTCTGTTTCAACTTCTAAAGGCTTTTGTTCAAGCATAAAGTAAGTTACAGAAGAACAAATGCCGGAGCGTGAGCAGTTGCTGCGGCACAGAAAAGGGGAGAAAATGCAAATGAACAGTTTGCCTGAAAACAATTCCGTTGTCATTACGGGTGTTGTAGTAGAAGATGGCGTATTCAGCCATGAAGTTTATGGTGAAGGCTTTTATACATTCAAGATTTCTGCAGAACGACTCAGTGAAAATGCAGATATTCTGCCGATTACCGTATCAGAACGTTTACTGATGAATCAGGATATCCAGCGCGGTAAGCATGTAAAAATCAAAGGTCAGCTGAGAAGTTACAATAACTATACTGGAAATCGCAGTCGGTTGGTACTGACGATTTTTGTCAGAGATATTCAGGTATTGGACGAAGAACAGATGCACAATGAAAATGAGATCATTCTCAATGGTTTTATCTGTAAAGCGCCTATTTACCGGAAAACACCTTTTGGCAGAGAAATTTCGGATGTATTGATTGCGGTAAACCGTGCATACAATAAGTCAGACTATATTCCCTGTATTACCTGGGGACGAAACGCGAGATATATTTCCTCACTGGAAGTGGGTACAGCCGTGAAAGTATGGGGGCGTATCCAGAGCCGTGTATATCAGAAGAAAAACGGCGATCAGGTGGAAGAACGGATTGCTTATGAAGTATCTGTATCCAAAATATCTCTGCATACAGAAGAAAATGCGTCGCAGGAAAATGCGACAGAGGAAACACAGACTGGTTTGGCGAAATAACAGGAGTGAACAATGGTGAAAACAGGACAAATTGCAATTTATTATGGTGCAGGTAAAGGAAAAACAAGTGTATCCCTTGGCAAAGGCGTTCGCGCCCTTGGAGAAAACCTGCGGGTGGTGATGATCCAGTTCATGGATTATCATAACAATCAGGAAATTGCATTGCTGGAAAAACTGGAACCGGATTTTCGTATCTTCCATTTTGAAAAAGATCGGGAAGGTACGGAAATGACAGAAGAAATTCGCAAGGAAATCGCTTCGGAAATCCGAAATGCCTTTAACTTTACGAAAAAAATTCTGGATACAGGTGAATGTGACATGCTGATGTTGGATGGTATTCTGGAATGTGTGGAAGAAAACTATCTGTCAGAAGAAGAAGTGGTGGAGATGATGGAAAAACGTCCCAATACCATGGATATGATTTTGACAGGGGCAAGTCTGCCGGAATCCATTGCCCAGAAAGCAGACCATATTTATCAGATCGTAACAGAAAAATAAATCCCATTTTCAGGAAAAAAGACTGTGCTTTCGGCACTATTTCAAAAGAAAAATAAAAGAAGCTGGAATTTTTCATTATGAACTGAACCCAAAAAGTTAGACAATATTTTCAAATTAAAATTGTTTAAGAAGCCAGAAGGGCTTGTTGTCTGTAAATTGCAGGTGGCAAGCCCTTTAACTTTGCTTTGATTCGATGGTTATTATAATAATCTAAATATTCCACCAGTTCCTGCTTGAAATGTTCCATAGATTGAAACTGTTGAAGATAGAGAAGTTCGCTCTTGAGCAGTCCAAAGAAATTTTCCATGACAGCATTGTCCAGACAGTTACCCTTTCGGCTCATACTTTGCCGGATTCCTTTTTGTTTGAGCATTTGG
>NZ_FRAH01000103.1 GCF_900142265.1 Anaerotignum lactatifermentans DSM 14214
AAAAAACGCACCGAGGGCGGGAAAAGCGAATAATCCCTTTGGAACAAAGGGCGCACTTATACACCCTTGCGGGCGTGTGCGCTCTGCCGAGGGCGTATCTCCGCACAGGGAACTTTCCCCGCGCTCCGATATGGCGGCTTTGCCGCAACAAGGGGCTGCACCCCTTGCGCCGCTTACGCGGCTATCCCTGCACACCCACAAAAACAGTACACCCGCCGTTGGCGTCTGTACCATTTTTGCGGGTTTGGTTATCCTATCCGGGAGGTGATACCCATAGCCATTTACCATTGTAACATCGGCATTGTGAGCCGAGGAAAAGGCAAGTCAGCCGTTGCCGCAGCCGCCTATCGAAGCGGCGAGAAAATCACAAACGAGTGGGACGGAATGACCCATGACTACACCCGCAAGCGCGGCGTTGTCCATACGGAAATCCTACTGCCGCCCCATGCCCCGCCCTCTTTCTCTGACCGTTCAACCTTGTGGAACAGCGTGGAGCTTTACGAGAAAGCCGGGAACGCCCAGCTTGCCAGAGAGATTGACGCAGCACTCCCCATAGAATTATCCAGAGAGGAACAGATCCGGCTTGTCCGTGAATACTGTTCCTCTCAATTTGTTTCAAGAGGAATGTGCGTTGATTTTGCCATTCACGACACCGACAGCGGCAACCCCCATTGTCATATCATGCTTACCATGCGCCCCCTTGACGAGCGCGGCGCATGGGCGGCGAAGTCCAAAAAGGAATATGACCTTGACGAGAACGGCGAGCGCATACGCTTACCAAGCGGCAGATACAAGACACACAAAGTTGACCTCACAGGCTGGAACGACAAGGGCAACGCGCTTTTATGGCGCAAGGCATGGGCGGATATTTCAAACGCCTACCTTGAACGCGCCGGACACCCGGAGCGTATCGACTACCGCAGCAACGCCGAGCGCGGCATTGACGAGCTGCCCACCGTCCACATGGGCGTAGCGGCCTGTCAAATGGAGAAGAAAGGCATAGCCACCGAGAAAGGCGAGCTGAACCGGAATATCCGAAAGGCAAACCGCCTTATCCGGGAAATCAGGGCGCAGATTGGAAAGCTCAAAGAATGGATTGGCGAACTGTTCAAGGCGCGGGAAACCGCCCCGGAGCAGCCCCCGCAATCCCCCGGCCTTGCAAATCTGCTGATGAAGTATTTAAGCGTTCAGAGAGAAAAGAGCCGGAAGTATTCGCAGAGTTGGCAAAGGCAGCACGCCGCCGATGAACTGAAAACCGTTGCAAAGGCGGTCAACTATCTTTCCGAGCATGGTATTTCTACCCTTGCGGAGCTGGACGCTGCCCTTTCCTCTGTCAGCGACCAAGCCGACGCTATCCGGGAGGGCATGAAAACCGCCGAGAAGCGCATGAAAGAATTGCAGAAATTGATTGAATACGGGAAGAACTACACCGAGTACAAGCCCATTCACGACGAGCTGAAAAAGCTGAAAAATGGCTGGACGAGCAAGCGTGACAAGTACGAGGAAGCCCACCGCGCCGAGCTTACGCTATGGAACGCAGCGAGCCGCTATCTCCATGCAAATCTGCCGAAAGGGACAAAGACCTTGCCTATCTCTGAATGGGAAAAAGAGTACGCCACTCTCAGCGGGCAGAGAACAGCGGAATATACCAAGCTGAAAGAAACCCGCGCCGAGGTTGCCGAGCTGCACAATATCCGCAAGTGCGTTGATATTGCACTGAAAGCCGACCAGCCGGAGCAGACCCGCGCCAAGCGGCACGACTTAGAACGATGAATGGAGTTGAGATTTTTGTACTACACCCAAGAACAGATAGACCGGGCGAATCAAGCCGACCTTGTTTCTTTCCTGCAATCACAGGGCGAGCAGCTTACCCGCGCCGGGAATGAATACCGCTGGAAACGGCACGACAGCTTGACCGTCCGGGGAAACAAATGGTACAGGCACAGCCAGAGCAAGGGCGGCGGCCCCGTTGATTTTGTTATAGAGTTTTTCGGCAAGAGCTTCACCGAAGCCGTGGAACTTCTCACAGGAGAAAAGGGAGCCGCACCGCCGCCGGACAGACCTTGCCCCGCGTCCCTTTCCGACTTCCGGCTACCACCCCCAAACAGCGACAACCGAACAGCGAGGAACTACCTCACAGCAGCCCGCCGCATTGATGAAGATGTGATGGGCTTTTTCTTTGCCCGCGGCGATATTTACGAGGACGCAGCCCACCACAACGCCGTATTTGTGGGGCGGGACGAGGACGGAATACCGCGCTACGCCCACAGCAAGGGAACGGCGGGAAACTTCCGGCTCGATGTGAAAGGCAGCGACAAAGCCTTTAATTTCTGTTACCGGGGCGAGGGCGACAGGCTTTTTGCCTTTGAAGCCCCCGTTGACCTGCTCTCTTTCCTCTGCCTGTTCAAAAAGGAATGGCAGAAGCAGAGCTATTTGTCATTGGGCGGCGTGGGAGAAAAAGCCCTATTGCGTTTCCTTTCTGACCGTCCGAACATCAAGACCGTTTACCTCTGCCTTGACAGCGACCAAGCCGGAAACGACGCTTGTAGCCGCCTTGCGGAGCTTGTGCCGGAGGGCTTGACCGTCCACCGCCTTGTGCCGCTGTTTAAGGACTGGAACGAGGTATTGCAGCACCGGGCAGAAATCACAGACGGGAAGTATATCCAGGAAGCAGTTTACGGCCTGAAAGAGCCGCCGCAGGAAGAAACCGTCGAGATTATCCGCATGAGCGAGGTTGACACGCAGACCGTTGAATGGCTATGGGAGCCGTATATCCCTTTCGGGAAAGTAACCATTGTGCAAGGCAACCCCGGCGAGGGCAAGACCACCTTTGCCCTACGCCTTGCCGCTGCCTGCACCACCGGGGGAACGCTGCCGGGAATGAAGCCCCTGCCGCCATTCCAAGTGATTTACCAGACCGCCGAGGACGGGCTGGGCGATACCGTCAAGCCCCGCTTGATAGAAGCCGAAGCCGACCTTGACCGCGTGCTTGTGATTGATGAAGCCAAGCGGGAGCTTACCCTCTCCGACGAGCGCATAGAAAAGGCAATCACGCAGAACGGGGCGCGGTTGATTATCCTTGACCCAATACAGGCGTACATGGGCGAAAAGACCGACATGAACCGGGCAAACGAAGTGCGCCCCATGTTCCGCCGTCTTGCCGATGTTGCCGAGCGTACCGGGTGCGCCGTTATCCTTATCGGACACTTGAACAAAGCTGCCGGAGGGCAGAGCGCATACCGGGGCTTAGGTTCTATCGACTTCCGCGCCGCAGCAAGGAGCGTCCTGCTGATCGGGCGCGTGAAGCGGGAGCCGAATGTGCGTGTTATCGTCCATGACAAATCTTCCCTGGCGCCGGAGGGCAAGCCCGTTGCCTTTTGCCTTGACCCGGAAACAGGCTTTTCATGGATAGGCGAATACGACATAACCGCCGACGAGCTGCTATCCGGCGCGGGCGGGAACACCGCCACCAAGACCGAACAAGCCGAGAAGCTGATACTTGACCTGCTTGCAGACGGGAAAGAGCTTGCCAGCGAGGACATTGTAAAGGCCGCAGCCGAAGCCGGAATATCCGAGAGGACGGTACAGAACGCCAAGCGCAACATGGGCAGCATTTTGGGCGCAAGGCGTGTCGGCGGTCAATGGTATAACTTCATCAAGAAGAAGCAGCCGCCCGAACCCGCAAGCTGAAAGTGCAAAACGCAGACCCTTTGCACTTTGCACTTTCGCACTTTCACAAGAATTTGCGTCAATAACTCAAAAAAGCACTTGACAAAACGCTTCATGGGGCACCCATGAGGACATCGCACCCTACATCGACCCGGTGTTCCAGAACAATGTGATTCTGACTAAAACCGAGAGCCTGACCATGAACAGCCGCCCCAAGGACCCCAAGACCGCCAGAAACAAAAATGTGCTGGTGATCGGTGGCTCCGGTTCCGGCAAGACCCGCTTCTGGCTGAAACCGAACCTGATGCAGATGCACAGCTCCTATGTGGTGACAGACCCAAAAGGCACCATCCTGGTGGAGTGCGGCAAAATGCTTCAGCGCGGCACACCCAAGCTGGGCAAGGACGGCAAGCCCATGAAGGATAAGCACGGCAAGGACATCTATGAGCCTTATCGGATCAAAGTCCTCAATACCATCAACTTCAAGAAGTCCATGCACTATAATCCCTTTGCCTACATCCACTCCGAAAAGGACATCTTGAAACTGGTCACGACGCTGATCGCCAACACCAAGGGCGAGGGCAAGGCCGGGGACGATTTTTGGGTTAAGGCCGAGACGCTTTTGTACTGCGCCCTCATTGGGTATATCCACTACGAGGCCCCGGTGGAGGAACAGAATTTCTCCACCCTCATCGAGTTCATCAACGCGATGGAGGTCCGGGAGGATGACGAGGAGTTCAAGAACCCCGTGGACCTGATGTTTGACGCGCTGGAGGCAGAGAAGCCCAACCACTTCGCCGTCCGTCAGTACAAAAAGTACAAGCTGGCTGCGGGCAAAACCGCAAAATCCATCCTGATTTCCTGCGGTGCGCGCCTTGCCGTGTTCGACATCGCGGAGCTGCGGGAGGTCACGGCCTACGACGAGCTGGAGCTGGATACCCTGGGAGACCGGAAAACCGCCTTGTTCTTGATTATGAGCGACACGGACGATAGCTTTAACTTCCTGATCTCCATGTGCTACACCCAGCTGTTCAATCTGCTCTGCGAAAAAGCGGACGATGTGTACGGCGGGCGGCTGCCGGTCCATGTGCGGTGCCTCATTGACGAGGCCGCCAATATTGGACAGATCCCTCGGCTGGAAAAGCTGGTTGCCACCATCCGAAGCCGTGAGATTTCCGCCTGCCTGGTGCTGCAAGCACAGTCCCAGCTCAAAGCTATCTACAAGGACAACGCCGATACCATCATCGGCAACATGGATACCTCCATCTTCCTGGGCGGCAAAGAGCCGACAACCCTCAAGGAGCTGGCCGCCGTGCTGGGCAAGGAGACCATCGACACCTACAACACCGGCGAGAGCCGGGGCCGCGAGACATCCCATTCTCTTAACTACCAAAAGCTCGGCAAAGAGCTTATGAGCCAGGATGAACTGGCCGTCATGGACGGCGGCAAGTGTATCCTCCAGCTGCGCGGTGTGCGGCCTTTCCTCTCGGACAAGTACGACATCACCAAGCACCCCAATTACCCGTACACCGCCGACGCGGACCCCAAGAACGCCTTTGACATCGAGGCGTTCCTGTCCACCCGGCTCAAGCTCAAGCCCAACGAGGTCTACGATGTGTATGAAGTAGACGCAGAGGGCGTGTAAATCTGTTCCGCTGTGAAAGACCTGCTAATAAAAGTCAAGTAGAAATTTCAGATTTTTAGGGAGGCGAAAAAATGCAATACAAAATCAAGCCGCTGAGCATCTCAAAATTAAAACGGCGGCCAGCCAGATGGTATAGAGTGTAAAAATCAGTCGTGCTCCAGGGATTCCAAGTAGGCTTTCACAGAAGCGTAGTAGATGCGCAGGAACTTGTTGGCAGAGGCCATCATGTAGACACGATATGGCTTGCCTTCAGAGCGTTTCTTGTCCATGAACTGGTACACCGGCTCGTCTATTGGAGCACATTGCAGGATGACGCTCATCACCAGAAAGAGCGTCCTGCGCAGTGAGGCAGATCCTCGCTTGGAAATGCTACGGCTACGGACATCTATTTGACCGGATTGGTAGGGCGGGGCGTCAATACCCGCAAAGGCAACCAACGCTTTTTTGGAATGAAAACGGCGTACATCGCCAATTTCAGCCAGGAGTTGAGGGCCGAGGGTTGGGCCAACACCAAACATCCCCATCACTACAGGATACTCCGGCAGAGAAGCTGCCAGGGATTGCATCTCCTGTTTGAGAGCAGCTAACGCGGAAGAAGTTGTCTGGAGTTGAGAAATGGCCTGTTCTACCAAAAGTTTTGCCGTATCCGTTTTCGGTATGACACCGAAGTGTCTGCAAGCAGAGGCATAAATATCCAGCGCCTTATCCTCGCTGAAATTGTAGCCGTGCTTTCTGCACCACTTCTGGTATTGGGTAGTAAAGGCCTTCTCAGACCGGCCACAAACGCACTCGCAATGCCAAAAAGTAGCGACAAAGTCCACCCACTTCTCGCTGCCATCGGCGCGGGGCGGACTGGTAAACAAGCGATTTGCGTCTGGGAAGGTGGTGTCCAGCAGGGAGATCAGGTTATTCTTCAGCATGGTCTGAACTTTGGAATACTGTTGGTACTGCCGGTAGCAGATTTTCAGCATGAGTCGGGTATCCTCCTCCGGGATATATCTCGGCAATGTGAGCCAGTGGTCAAGACCGTAGTTGGCCAGCTTTACGGCATCCTTTTTGTCGGTTTTGGCCCGTCTTAAACTGTTGTTTCCGTAGTCATGCACCAGCATTGCATTGACTACCGAGACATAAAGGCCCGCGTCGTGGAGCAGCCAGGCCACCGGAGCATGGTAATTACCCGTGGATTCCATCACCACACGGGTCTCGCCGTCCAGGCTTTTGAGCAGTCCTGCCAGCTCGCTCAGTTCATTGGCGGTGTGACGTACTTCAAAGGGTGAAACCACTACCTCTCCGAAGGGCCGCATGACTGCAATCATGCTCTTACCCTTGGAAACATCGATGCCAACGCAGTTCATTCACATTCCTCCAATACAAAGAATCTGCAACCGGAATCCATCTTTTCTCGCTGCCGATTCAATCTATTGTGTGACACGAACTCTCCGACATCCGGTGGTTCAACCTGCTTAAATCGAACGCTGCAACGAGAGGATGGCTAACAGTCTTTCACACGGACATACAAGCCCAAGGAGTGATTGGTCAGCCAGTTGCTCCTCTCATTGTAGCTTAGGCACGAGATGGAGGGAAAGCCGGACTGGCTGTCCGGCTTTCCTGTCCAAATTTATTGTAATAGGAGTGATCTTATCTACCCGCCTCAACCGCCCCGGATGGGGCCATCGGCGTACAAAGCGGACAATCACCAAAAAATAATGAAAAAAGGAGGACAGCCGGAATCAGGCCCCGGAAACCGGGTGCCGATTGTTCCGGCTTTTGTATGCCTATGAATGACTAAATCAAACTTTTCAAATGATTCCGGCTAACTATAATTTATGGCATTTTTCAATCAGGCTATCACCGTTCTTCAGACCCTCGTTATCGCTCTGGGCGCTGGTCTCGGCATCTGGGGTGTCATCAACCTGCTGGAAGGTTACGGCAACGACAACCCCGGTGCGAATGCTCATGTGCCATAAAGTAACACAAATAAGAGAACAGACAGCTACCCCACTGTTCCGTAAAATATTTTGTGGCTGACTGGTGGAAATATCATTCCGAGGGTGCTAAAATGAAACATAGGAATGAGCGATAAATCGGAATTTAGAGGGAATGATTATATGCCTATTTATGAGCCAAAGGATTATGAAGATGTAATTGCTCGTATTCAGAAAAAAGTTATTGAAAAAAATATCAAAATGGGAGAATGCCCTTCGGAAAGTCAAATTAAAGCGTTTGAAAAAAGCTGTAATATTCAGTTGCCACAAGCATATCGTATGTTTTTAAAATCTGTGGGAAATGGTTGCGATTGTGCGGATTTTCATTTGAACAGATTAGAAAATTTAGAGCAAAGAGATTTGTCCCATCCCTTTATGCTTGAAGAAGCTTGGATTTGGGAAGATGATGATCGCGATAATGATGTAATTCGAGAGGAAATGCAAACAAAGGTTTTTCAGGGCGAAATCGAATTGATAGATTTTGGTGACTGTGATTGCTATAACTTGATTGTTAGTGGAAAATGCCGCGGAGAAGTTTGGAATTTCTCGGATGTAGGCGTTCAGCCTTGTTGTGAACGACAGGATTTTTTGGGATGGTTTGAGTTATGGTTAGACTATCAAGATAAAACGGACTATTTCAAAGACTATGTATATGAAGAAGATTAACAATTCCCATTTATCGGTGAGAAAGAAACGGAGGTGAGTGCATGGCAAAGTTAAAATCTATCGCTTTTGCCGTCGGAATTATGCTGCTGATCGGGGCGGTGCTATGCCTTTATTTCAGCTTGCGGAACCTGTCCTCTATCCGGCCTGCGTCAGCCTATGAGGACATGGGTGTTCATACCTTTGTGCCGGAGGAAGTTTATCCCGTACAGAGAGAGAACCACGCTACCGGGCGGCAGAAGCGCAACCACCCCACCACGACCGTTTACATCGTGCGCTATCGGGCAGAGGACGGGAGCGGCTATCAGTACAAGTACGAGTCTGGCTCTGTGGAAAGCACCGCACAGAGTATTTTGGAAGCGGACGAGCCGATAGAGCGCCGTGTTCTGTCCATCCCTGATGAGGACGGCTACATCACCATCGGCGCAGACGAAACCGCACAGACCTACGAAACCAGACAGAAGCGCACCTATTGGACGATTGCCGGGGTATCTGCGGCCTATCTGCTGGTATGGCTTGCGGTCAATGGGCTGCTGCTCTATAAACGGCGCAAAAGAATGTAAACCAATTTAGCTTCTTGCCGGGAATGAAAAAGGTAATCCGCCGCAAAACGGAAGAATAAACGAAGCGACAAATC
>NZ_FRAH01000140.1 GCF_900142265.1 Anaerotignum lactatifermentans DSM 14214
CGGAAAAAAGACGTCAGGAAGAAGTGGCAAAAAAGCGCAAAGAACAAGAAGAAAAGAGAAAGGCTGCTATGAAGAAGTCAAAGAACAAATCGGAAGAAAAAAAGGAACCTGTTGCAGCAACGATAGAAACAGCACAGGCTGATGAGCCTGAAAAACCAATGCAGGAACAGTTATCCCTGATTTGAAGAAAGGCAGATGAAGTTAGAATGGATAAAAGAAGTTTAAAAGGATACCCCATAAAAATGGCTAGTAAAAGTACGGTTAGTCAAGCCTGTAGGATTGAAAATACAGATTTTTATCTGCATGCACATACCGCTTTGATTTCACACCAGAGGATGCTTATTGTTTCTTTGTACGAGAAAGATAAACTGAGAAATAAAGATCAGTATCCGTCATTTCGTATTTTTATGACAAAAGAGAACTATATTACACAGGACTTTCGTGAAGAAGAGCCTGTATGGCGTACAGGACGTATGGAACATTTAACAGAAAGTACATGGTATAAGAAGATCGAAATTTCTTGCTGTGATGATCGTTCAGCTGCTGTTTTGAATCGCTTTTTTTCATATCTCAATATGGAGAAGCTTTCTCCAGTAGATAAGTTGATAAAAGGGCAAAAAAGAATCATGGAAAAGCGGCTGGAGAAAAAACATCAAAGGGAGAAATCGAAAATCGACCAAAAAATGCGTGAGGTGAAAAAACTGCCAAAGAACTTTATGGATTGGATCGATGAAACGGCAATGGCGCATAGCAGATATATCTACTATCAATATAGCAGAAAAAAATACATGGATGGATACTGCACCCATTGCCACAGTGATGTGAAAGTAAGCGGTGTAAAGCACAGAAAGATAGGGGGTTTGCCCAAACTGTGGCAAAAAAGTGCTGTTTTTGGCGGCAGGCAAGGCAACTCGTATCTTAGATCATGGAGAAGCTGTATATTTCCAGAAAACAAAAAAAGGGTTTGTGGTCAGATTTTTCTCTATCTATAAATACTATGGGAAGCATTATAAAACGCCTGAAATCAGGACGCTAGAATTAAAACGTATCTTTTATGAAGATACAAAGTGCCTGAAGTATGAATGGAGAAATTTCAAGCAGACAGGCGAAATTCGCTGGTGTGATGGTTGGGATGGCTATACCTTTTATGATGCTGCCTGCTATACAGCGAATTTAGAAAAAGCATTAACTGGCACTCCATATCAATATTGCGCTATAAAACAGTTTGCAGATCGTTATGAGGGTGCTAGCGTTAACGTGCCGTATTATCTGAAGCGTTATAGTTCAAAGCCGTTCATAGAGTATATGGTAAAAGCGGGACTTTATCATATGGTAGAAGAATTGACACAGCCTTGGTATTTTTTCGGTGAATATAATCAAGATGGGAAAAATCTGTTGGAAGTATTAGGTGTGACAAGAGAACAATTCCGTTTTATACAACAGAATGATATGTATAGCTTTGAATTTAGAACCTATAAAAAGATGCTTTCACAAAAAAAATGTAAGATACCGGAAGACTTCCGCAGTTTCTGTCAACAGTATGAGCGTGATATCAGTTTGATCCTGGAACTCATGCAATATACAACGCTGCATAAAGTAGAGCGATATTGCAGCCAGCAGACTACAGAGAAACAACCATATTTTGCAGTCATGCGATTGTGGAGAGATTATCTGAGGTTTGCCGTAAGGTTAGGCTATAATACCAAGAACAGCTTTGTTCTTTTCCCGAAACGTCTGATACAGGCACATGATCATGTGGCTGATGTGGTGCAGAAAATCGAAGAAAAAGAATTGCGTGAAAAAATGAAACTGGAGAATGAACGGGCAAAGAGTTTGCTGGAGAAGTACAGAAAGATTTATTCCTGGACGGATGGTGGGTTATCTGTAGTGGTACCAGAGGATCTGTTTTCTATTCGAGAGGAAGGTCATACGCTACATCATTGTGTTGCCAATTACACACAGGATGTTGCAGATGGCAAAACAATCATTTTATTTATTCGTAGAAATTCAGAGCTTACCAAACCTTTTTATACCATGGAAGTAACGGATGAAAGTATCAGGCAATGTCAGGGTTTTGGATATTGTGGATCGACAGAAGAAGTTAAAAACTTTGTGGATGCTTATGAACAGAAAGTTTTAAAACCACTGAAATTGCTGGCTCAAGCTGTTTCGTGATACTGCGAGGTGATGAAATGGAAGATATAGGAAATCTGCAAAAGATTTTTCATGTTTATGAAGAACGCTATCATAAAGCGGAAAAGATGGGCATTGATGAAAGTTCTCCGTTTTATGCAGCAATGAAGGAAATAGAGTGCAGGTATGTGGCGCTTTACTTTACAGTTGAAATGTTAAATTCTTTGAAAAATAAGTGTAATGAACAAGGGTTCATAAAATACTGTTATGAGTTTTTTCAGATGATCGCAAAACGAATGGTTCTCTACGAAGAAATCATTAACGAGGATGGGAAGAAAGAATATATTGCTTAGAAGATTAGAATATCAAGGCAAGATACCTATGCTGTAAATGCATATCAAAATGCAAAGCG
>NZ_FRAH01000101.1 GCF_900142265.1 Anaerotignum lactatifermentans DSM 14214
TTTGATAGACACGCAAACTTAAAGTACAAGTATGGAAATCGACATTTTTGGTGTAGAGGATATTTTGTAGATACAGTAGGCAGATATGAAACGGCAATAAAAGAATACATCAAAAATCAGCTGGAAGATGATATTATGAATGATCAAATAAGTTTAAAGGAATTTACAGACCCGTTCACGGGTGAGCCGGTGAAATAAGGCATAAAAAGTGCCCCCGAGTAGGGGGCAGCCAGAGTTAAAAGTGTGGTTGCCAGACTATTCAATGCCCCCTTTAGGGGGCTACCACAAGAGATAGACCCTTATAGGGTCTGATCAAACCACCCGTTCAACGGGTGGTTTTGATTGCATCAGTGTTTTTCTTCAAAATCGGATTTGCCTACACCGCAAAGAGGGCATACCCAGTCTGCCGGCAGTTTATCCCAAGGAGTTCCAGCGGGAACGCCATGTTCGGGATCGCCTTTGGCTTCGTCGTAGATATATCCACAGATGGTACATTCATATTTTTTCATACTGCAACGCTCCTTTTTTTTATGATTTGCAGTTATTCTATACCAAAAGATGCTTTATTTCAAGATATCTTTTAAGAAACTTTCTGCTTCAAAATGAGCGCCCAGACCCAGATAATCAGAGATGGTCTGACCGATGTCCGCAAAGGATTTGCGCACGCCCAGATCTACGCCTTCTTTTACATGTTTGCCGTATACCAGCAGAGGGGTGTATTCTCTGGAATGGTCTGTGCTGGGGGTAGTAGGGTCACAGCCGTGGTCTGCGGTGATGAACAGGATGTCGTCATCGTGCATCGCGTCCATGATTTCAGGCAGTTTGCTGTCGAAGTATTCCAGCGCTTTTGCGTAGCCTTCCACGTCATTTCTGTGACCATAGATCATGTCTGTATCTACCAGATTTGTGAACAGGATGCCTTCGAATTCTTCTTTGGTATACAGAATGGTTTTTTCGATACCGTCATTGTTGTTTGTGGTATGGTCTGTCCGGGTCATGCCGCGGTGTTCGAAGATGTCTTCGATTTTACCGATGGCTGTTACGTTCATGCCTTTTTCCTTCGCCAGATCCAGAATGGTCACGCCAGTAGGTTCCAGAGAGAAGTCCTTACGGTTTTTGGTACGGGTGTAGTTGCCGCTGGTACCGATGAAGGGACGAGCAATGACACGAGCAACGCCGTATTTGCCTGTCAGCAGTTTTCTGGCTGTTTCGCAGATTTCATAGAGTTTGTCTACGGGAATCACGTCTTCATGAGCTGCAATCTGGAATACGCTGTCAGCGGAAGTATAAACGATGGGATAGCCTGTTTTTACGTGTTCATCCCCCAGATCCTGAATGATGACTGTGCCGGAAGCGGCATAGTTGCCCAGTGTTTTTCTGCCGATGGCTTCTTCAAATTTGTCCATGATTTCTTTAGGGAAACCTGTTTCTGTAAAAGTGGGGAAGGGTTCTTTTGTCAGAACGCCGGCGATTTCCCAGTGACCTGTGGTGGTGTCTTTCCCGATGGATTTTTCGCCCAGTTTACAGTATGCGCCTTTGGGTGCGTCCACTTTGCCCAGCAGGTGGATGTCTTCCCCTTGAATGTTGCCCAGACCCAGCGCTGCCATGTTGGGCAGGGAAGTTTCAGGTCTTGCTTTTTTGATATTTACCAAGGTATTGCTGCCTACATCGCCGAAATCGGCTGCGTCAGGCAGTTCGCCAATCCCTACACTGTCCAATACAATAATAATTGCTCTTTTCAAATCAATCGCTTCCTTTCTCTATATAAATGTTTGCTTTATGCCGAAATGATGTTCAAAACCAACGGCGGCAGAGGTGCTTTTTCTGCCGAGATGGTCAGTGCGGACTGGAAAATTTCCGCCGCCGATGCACAGGCTTTGTCTTTGGCGCTGTAAATGACTGCCAGCACTTCTCCTGCTTCCACATAATCGCCAAGACGTTTTTTTGTAATGATGCCTGCGCCGAAATCCAGAGGCTGTTCCTTGAAAGCCCGTCCTGCACCAGTTTCCTGAGATGCCCGCCCGATTTTTGCCGTATCCATGTGGGTGAGATAACCGCTTTTTTCTGCCCTGACTTCCAGAGAACAAGGGGAAAGGGGCAGTAAGTCAGGCTGCTCGATGATGGCAGAATTTCCGCCTTGCTGTATGAGCAGTTCACGGAATTTGGCAATGCCTGCGCCGTTGTCAATTTGCTGCTGCAACAATGCTTTGCCTTCGGCTTCTGTCTGGACACGACCTGCCAAAAGGAGCATATGTGCGCCAAGCAGCAGGGAAACTTCCAGCAAGTCGCCTTTTACATTGCCTTTGAGGACTTCCATGGCTTCCATAACTTCCAGAGAATTGCCGATATACATGCCAAGAGGCTGATCCATGCCGCTGATGATGGCAGTGACCTTTCTGCCTACATGTTGTCCCATTTCTACCATAATATGTGCCAATGCTTCGGCGTCTTTCTGTGTTTTCATGAAAGCGCCGCTGCCGCATTTTACGTCCAGAACGATGCCGTTCGCGCCGGCGGCGATTTTCTTGGACATGATACTGGCGGCAATGAGAGGAATGCTGTCTACAGTACCTGTTACATCCCGCAGAGCATAAAGTTTTTTGTCCGCAGGGGTCAGGTTGTCCGTCTGGCTCATAAGTACCAGATGGCTGGTTTTGCCGTAGGTCAGCGCATCTTCTTCCGTTACGCCTACCTGAAAACCGGGAATGGATTCCAGTTTGTCAATGGTGCCGCCGGAGAAGCCCAGACCACGACCACTCATTTTTACCACAGGTACACCAAGAGAAGCTACCAGAGGTGCCAGAATCAGCGTTGTGGTGTCGCCTACACCGCCGGTGCTGTGTTTATCCACTTTGAAACCGGGCAGACTGCTCAAATCGAACAATGCGCCGGAGTGTGCCATTTCCATGGTCATCTGCGCCGTTTCTTCCGCATCCATGCCGTTGAGCAGAATTGCCATAAGCAGGGCAGAAATCTGATAATCCGGCAGGGAGCCGTCTGTGACGCCTTGAATAAAGAAAGAAATTTCTTCTTTCGTCAGCTTCTGTTTATCACGTTTTTTGATGATAATATCCTGAAAATCCATATAATCCCTCCTTTTGATGGGGGTGCTATTAAATGTTTGTATCATTGGAACCCCAAAAGAGGTTGCCAATATATCCTTATCATACCATAATACCAAGGAAAATACTATTCATTTATCATTGGGTTTTGGTTGTGGGAGAAGAAAAAAAGGTTTATAATAAAATTAATTTGAAAAGGAAAAGAGGGAGAAGATATGAAAAAAATCACAGCAATATATTTCAGCCCCTGCGGCACCACAAAAACAGCCGTTTGTTCTGTGGCTGGCGGATTGGGTGAGGTAGCAAAAGAAGTGGATCTGACACCTTTGTCTGCGGCAAGTACGGAAATTTCTCTGGGCACAGATGATGTTCTGGTTTGCGGCGTACCGTCCTTTGGCGGCAGAGTACCTCTGACAGCGTTTGAACGGATCAAAAACCTCCACGGCAATGGCACAGCGGCAGTAGCGGTTGTTACTTATGGCAACCGTGCTTTTGACGATACCTTTGCAGAATTGCAGGATGCTTTGGAAGCGCAGGGCTTTGTGGCAGTGGCAGGCGTTGCCGCTGTTACACAGCATTCCATTGTGAACCAGTTTGGAGCAGGCAGACCAAACGCAGAAGATCAGACACAGCTTCAGGCATTTGGCAAAGAAATTGCAGAAAAGCTGACAGGAGCCCCCAAACGTGCGGAACTGCCCGGTAACAGACCTTATCTGGAACGTCATGGCGGTGGTTTGGTGCCTATGGTATCCGATGCCTGCAAGGGCTGCGGCAAATGCGTGACACACTGTCCTGTGGGTGCCATTCCAAAAGATAATCCAAAAACAACAGATAAAGACCTTTGCGTATCCTGCATGGGATGCATCAGCGTATGTACCCAGAAGGCAAGAAGCCTGCCGGAAGCAGCCATTGGCATGCTGACAGAAAAACTGAGTAAAGTCTGCGCAGACAGAAAAGAAAACCAGCTCTTTTTCTGATATTTTGAGTAAAAAAAGAAAGCCGAACCTTCCTTATTAATAAGAAGTTTCGGCTTTTTGTTTTTGGATGAGATTATTTGTTTTCCTGCAGCAGATGTTTTTCAACGATTTCTGCGGCGTCTGCCATACATCCCTGGCAGCTTCTCAGTACAACACCAGTGCCCATACCTTTCAGTTCACTGCAAAGGGTGGACTGGTTTTTGTTCGCGAAAAGTTCGCTCATGGCTTTGAATGTGTCATAGCAGTCAACTTTTGTTTTGGGGTTTTCCAGATTTGCGTCGGAAACTTTCAGTCCAACCAGGTATGCCATGGCGGAAACAGCGCCACAGGTACCCATGACGCCCATGCCACGACCAAAACATTCTACGGCACGGAATGCTTCTTTTTCATCTACGCCAAACAGATCGCTGTAAGCGCAGGCAACAGCTTGTGCGCAGTTATAGCCTTTCTTGTGGTTTTCTTCTACACGTTTTTGTCTTTCTGTTAATTCTGTCAATTCAGTGATCTCCTTTCGTAATAGCATGAAAAAAGGATACCGCCTGATGGGGTATCCTCTTGGGTCGCTTTCAAATTATAAGCTGTTTACCAGTTTTGTCAGAGAGGATTTCTTTCTCGCTGCGGAATTTTTGTGGTAAATGCCTTTGATATAAGCTCTGTCGATTGCGGAAGTTGCGCCTTTCAGTGCAACAGCAGCAGCGTCTTTGTCACCAGCGTTTACAGCTACGATTACTTTCTTCATTGCTGTTTTAACCTGAGATTTGATCATTTTATTTCTCAATGTTTTTTTGTTGATAACTTTGATTCTTTTCTTTGCAGATTTGATATTAGCCAATTTGCTTTCCTCCTAAAAATTCTTTTTGTGGTTTTTCTTCGTCCGATATTTGGGGAATATCGCTTTTTCTTTACTACATATTAACCACTTTGAGGACGGTACTCCTCCGACACGGTTGGGCGTATTTTGTCATGCAAATAGCCCGTGGTTAATTCAACACCATATATTCTACCTGATGATTCCCCATAAGTCAATGAATATATTTCAAAACTGCGGAAAAAATAAGGGAAAATACAGGAAGATGGTGAAAATATGGAACAAAAAGACAAACAGACGGCGGAAAAGTTCACAGTACGGACAGATTTGGCAATTGAAGCCAGAGAAATAGCGCGGGAAGGGCGAGAAGAAGCGGGGGAACCGGATGGTGTGCAGGTGGAAACCAGTCATACGAAAGACTATGAACTGACCCGTGTCCATATTTTGACAGAACAAGGCAGCCAGACCATGGGCAAGCCTATGGGCAGTTATATTACATTGGAGGCGCAAAAGCTGAAGGAAAACGATCCGGAAAGTCACAGCAGCATTGTGGCAGTGCTTTCCAAGGAATTGCAGCATTTGGCGAAACTCAAAAAACAGGGGACGGCTCTGGTAGTTGGGCTGGGCAACTGGAATATCACACCTGATGCGTTAGGACCCAAAGTGGTTTCACGGATACTGGTGACACGGCACCTGCGGGACACCTTGCCAGAGGAAATGGCGCAGACAGTCCGTCCGGTGGCTGCGGTAAGTCCCGGTGTTATGGGCATCACAGGCATTGAAACTGGGGAAATCGTCAAAGGCATTGTGGAAAAAATGCATCCTGACCTGGTCATTGCCATTGACGCATTGGCAGCCAGAAAGACCAGCCGCATCAACGCCGCCATTCAGCTTTCCGATACGGGTCTGGCTCCCGGCGCAGGTGTGGGCAACAAGCGGAAAATGCTTAGTGAGGAAACATTAGGAGTGCCTGTCATTGCCATCGGTGTGCCTACAGTGGTGGATGCGGCAACATTGGTGAACGATACCATGGATCGGATGTTGACGGAAATGCGGAGCCAGACAGAGGAACATTCTCCTTTTTATCAGATGTTAATGGATATGGAATCGGAGGACAAATACGGTCTGATTACAGAGCTTTTGACTCCCGCAGCGGAAAACATGTTTGTGACACCAAAGGAAGTGGACGCTGTGGTAGACCGTCTGGCAGATATCATTGCAAAAGCGGTGAATATGGCTATGCAGCCCGGTTTAACAGAGGAAGACTGGTCACTTTTTGGCTGAAAAAAGTATCATATCATAAGAATGAGAATCCATGTGGATTTTCATTCTTATTTTTTGTGTGTCATCAAAAGAAAAAAGCGGTTTCTTTGGGAGAAATCAGACTGGTTTTTCTTAAGAAAGATGGAACAATTTCTTAATTTTTTCGTCATATCATTAAAATTGGTCAAAGAAAGCGGAATTCCGGGCTTTTCCAGAGGGTAAAGCATGGTCGGTTTCTTGCAAATAAACAAAATTTGTAGTATAATTTCTGGAATAGTATGAGTATGAAAAGAAGGAGAATCCCATGGAAGAAGCTGCAATCGTATTAATGTTAAAGGAAAAAGAAAGTGGTTTTTTAACAAAGGAGCTGGGCTGCTATACTGTAAGCGGTAAAGAAAGTCTGTTGGATCGCATCTACGCAGAAGAAACGGATGACGGTATTGTGGTGCATATGGCTCTGGGCTGCGAAAAAGAAGCGGAAGACTGGGAATATGACGCGATTTTTGACTACTATGACGCGGATGCGCTGCAGGATGTGGTGGATACCGTGGCGGAAGAAGAAGGACATTTGAATCCTGTCTGGGTTGTGACATTCCCTTTTGTGGATGAAGCGGAAGCCATGGAACAGCGTCTGTCTGCAATTTTGCAGGCGCATGACGCAGAACTGCAGTCTGTTTATGCAGCCATTGTAGACAAAAAGGATGATTATTGTGAGCAATAAAAAATTCAGATCTGTCTGCCTGCTGACGGGTATCTGTGCTTTTCTGGTAAGCGGCTGCAATTTTGGCAGTCAGGAAGAAACGCCGGAAGCAGACCCTCCTGTGCAGGATACACAACAGAATATAGAAACAGAAACGCCGGATGAGGAAGTGACCGCAGAGGAAAATATTCCCATTGGTGCGCCGGAAGAAAGTGAAGTTGGGATTATTGCTCCCAGCATACATACGGAAGACGAAAGCCCGAAAACACCCGTTTCCAGTTCATCCAAAAGAGAACCTGTGGCGGATACGAAGCCTTTCTGGCAGAGTGAAAACACCATGCAGCTCAATAACCTGAAGTCTGTGGCATCTGCGGGACAGAGTGCATACAACGATCTGGGTACAAAGCTGGGCTGGATCTGCAAAAACGGCAAACTTTACGCTTATTATACGGGACAAACAGTCACCACAGATACGCTGGTAAGCAATGGGTATCTGGAAAGTGGTTTGTCTGCTGATGACTATGAAATCCTGTTGGTAGACGGCAGGGACTTGGCGGAATATGAAGGGGCAGAAGTGCCTGCGGAAAGCATGAATCTTTGCGTCTTTGCCGCTTCCAAACAGTCTGACGGCACCTATTTGCTGGCATCTGCGGCAGGACGTGCAGGGCAGATTTCCTCTGTAAGTTACAACCGCCTGCTGGCAAGATATAACCAGAACCATGGAACCATGGGGCGTTTGTCCTCTGCTTCAGCGGAATATGGCAGGATTTTGAACTTTGTAGGGCTTTATGAAGGCAGTCTGGAAGACTATTTCGTTAGAGAAATCCGCAAAGATAATAAGTATGCTGTGGTTACATTCTCCAGCAAGAAAAATACAGCGGATGTGAAACAGCATGTACTGCGCAACGACAATAACTTCTGGGAAGTGGTTTATACCAACTTACAGAATGTATATTACCCTGTTACCAGCATCAACCGTGCCCTTCCGGACTTTAATCCGTCACTTTTGCCGGATTATAACATGGCTGTATGGAAGAGCTATATCGTCCGCAGGGATCAGTCCTTGGTTAATACCATGATTTCCAAGCGTCTGATTACCGACGAAAGCCAGATTTATTATCAGTGTGGTACCGATCAGTATTTCTATATGGTACTGACAAACGGTTCCCGTTATGTGGCTTATAAGATCGACGGTGTATGGCAGATTACCCATGTCAACAGCGACTACGAAGCCAATAACTTTATTTCTGCCAGAACCGGGCAGGATTATGGATTTATATTACTGGACGATTGACAGCCTCAGGCTGTGGCGGCGGTTTGTACCGAAGGTATGGACTGCCGTTTTTGTATCAGAAAGGAACGTGAGGAATTTGAAGAAAGCAAGTGGTGATACAGTCAAGACGAATGCCATGCGGCAGCTGGAAGTGGCAGGCATTTCCTACCGCACAGCGTCTTATGAATATGATGAAAGCAATCTGTCAGGGCTTCATGCGGCGGAACAGGTAGGAATTCCAGCAGAACAGGTATTCAAAACCCTTGTGACAAGAGGGGATAAAACGGGAATCCTCGTTTTTTGTATTCCTGTGGATATGGAATTGGATTTGAAAAAAGCGGCAGCTGTTTCCGGCAATAAAAAACTGGAAATGACCCATGTGAAGGAACTGCTGGGGCTGACAGGATATATCCGCGGCGGATGTTCCCCCATTGGCATGAAAAAGAAATATCCGACTTTTATTGATGAAACTGCCATTTTGTTTGATGAAATCGCAGTCAGCGCAGGCATGCGTGGGGAGCAGATTATACTGAATCCCGAAGACCTCATCCGTTTTGTGGAAGCAAAGGAAGCGGATGTGACAAAGGAAATGCAGGATTAATAGAGAAGCCCAACCTCTTTCGAGGCAACTTCATAAGAAAATAAAGAAAGCTGAAATCCTTACCAGAGGGTTTCAGCTTTCTGTTGGTGAATCCAATAAAAACCCCCGGCTATGCCGGGGGAATCAGTGAGCTTCAGCTTCAAGCAAAAACCTCCTATGCTATAATTATCTTGAGTCCGCCAAGACACAAGAAAGCATAGGAGGTTTTTATATGAATAGTTTAGCACATACGAGTTGGGAATGTAAATATCATATTGTATTTGCACCAAAGTATAGAAGACAGGTAATATATGGAAAAATGAAAGCTGAAATAGGGAAAATTCTTAGAGAATTATGCGAAAGAAAAGGGATAGAGATCATAGCAGCAGAATGTTGTCCGGATCATATACATATACTG
>NZ_FRAH01000100.1 GCF_900142265.1 Anaerotignum lactatifermentans DSM 14214
AGGGCTTGCCACCTGCAATTTACAGACAACAAGCCCTTCTGGCTTCTTAAACAATTTTAATTTGAAAATATTGTCTAACTTTTTGGGTTCAGTTCAATTCTTGAATTTCCAGCTTTTGTGTTTTCTGTGAATATTACAGTGCCGCAATGACTGCGTCAGCAAATTCTTCTGTGGAAGCAGTACCGCCCATATCCTGAGTCAGTGTTTTGCCTTCGGAAATGACTTTTGTCACAGCCTGTTCAATGTCCGCAGCTGCTTTTGCTTCGCCCAGATGTGCCAGCATCAGGGAAGCGGAAAGGATTGCCGCAGTGGGATTGATTTTGTGCTGTCCGGCAATGTCAGGAGCGGAACCGTGGATGGGTTCGAAAATTGCGCCGCTAACACCGATGTTTGCGCTGGGAGTTAAGCCCAGACCGCCTACCAGACCTGCGCACAGGTCGGAAACAATGTCACCGTAAAGGTTAGGGCATACCAGTACATCATAGTCCTCGGGATGCATTACCAGACGCATGCACATGGCGTCTACGATGCTGTCGTTGAATTCAATCTGAGGATATTCTTTTGCAATCTGTCTTGCAATATCCAAGAACATACCGTCTGTGCATTTCATGATATTTGCTTTATGTACAGCAGTTACTTTCTTTCTGCCTTCTCTTACGGCAAAATCGAAGGCATAACGGATAATTCTTTCGCAGCCTTTTCTGGTGATAAGCTTGATGCTTTCTGCCGCATCTTCGCCAACCATATGTTCAATGCCTGCGTACAGGTCTTCGGTGTTTTCACGAACGACTACCAGATCGATGTTATCATAACGGCTGATGACACCGGGATAAGTTTTTGCAGGGCGAACATTTGCATACAGGTCGAAAATTTTACGCATGGCTACGTTTACACTGCGGAAACCAGTACCAACAGGTGTGGTAACGGGGCCTTTCAGCGCAACGCCGTTTCTGCGGATGGATTCGATGGTTTCATCGGGCAGGGGAGTGCCATATTTTTCAATCATAGCTGCGCCGGCTTCTGCCTGTTCCCATTCGATGGCAACGCCTGTTGCTTCTAAAACTCTTTTTGCGGCAGCAATGACTTCCGGACCACTGCCGTCACCGGGGATCAAAGTAACTTTATATGACATGGAATTTTTCCTCCTTCAATATCATTAGTTGGATTCTTTTGTATAGTTCAGCAGACCGCCTGCCAGCAGAATATCTCTCTGACGTTCGGAGATGTTCAGGCGAGTAGGGATTTCTTCCCCAGTTTTTACACAGGTTACATTGACGATCTGACCCTGTGCAGCGCCTTTGATCTGATCGGCAGCGTATTTGATGACAAATTCATCGCCTACTTTGATGTTGTCGTAGTCCCATTCGTTCACGAATACCAGAGGCAGGATACCGTTGTTGATGAGGTTTGCCATGTGGATACGTGCGAAGGATTTTGCAATAACTGCTTTTACGCCCAGCTGCAGAGGTGCCAGTGCCGCATGTTCACGGCTGCTGCCCTGACCATAGTTCTGACCGGCAATGATGAAGCCGCCGCCAGCTTTTTTCGCTCTTGCGGGGAATTCCGGATCACAAGGTGTCAGGCAGTAATCTGCCAGATAAGGCACGTTGGAGCGGAAGGGCAGGAGTTTTGCGTTGGAGGGCATGATATGGTCTGTTGTGATGTTGTCATCCACTTTGATCAATGCGCCGCCTTTGATTTCTTTCGGCACTTTTGTGTTTTTGGGGAAAGGCTGGATGTTAGGACCTCTTACCACTTTTACACATTCGCCTTCGGGAGCGGGAGGGATGATCAGGTTATCATTTACCATGAATTCTTCAGGCATAGGGATGACAGGTGCTTCACCCAATGTATGAGGGTCTGTCAATTTCCCGGTCAATGCGCTGGCAACAGCTGTTTCGGGGCTGACGATGTATACCTGAGCGGATTTTGTGCCGCTTCTGCCTTCAAAGTTTCTGTTGATGGTACGCAGGGATACCGCATTGGTTGCAGGCGCCTGACCCATACCGATACAAGGACCGCAGCCGCATTCCAGAATACGTGCACCAGCGGAAATGATGTCAGCCAGCGCGCCGTTAGCAGCCAGCATGTTCATAACCTGTTTGGAGCCGGGAGCGATAACAAGGCTTACGTTCGGGTCAACAGTTTTGCCTTTCAGCAGGGCAGCAACTGTCATCATATCTGTGTAAGAGGAGTTTGTGCAGCTGCCGATGGCAACCTGATCTACAGCCAAATCTTTGATTTCACTTACTTTTTTGATATTGTCGGGGCTGTGAGGGCATGCTACCAGAGGTTCGATTTCATCCAAAGCGATGGTGATTTCTTCGTCGTAGATAGCGTCGTCGTCTGCTTTCAGTTCAACCCAGTCTTCTTCACGACCCTGTGCTTTCAGGAATGCTTTTGTTACTTCGTCACTGGGGAATACGGATGTGGTTGCGCCCAGTTCTGCGCCCATGTTTGTGATGGTTGCTCTCTGGGGAACGCTCAGTGTTTTTACACCTTCACCAGCGTATTCCATCACTTTGCCGACGCCGCCTTTTACAGACAGTCTACGCAGCACTTCCAGAATCACGTCTTTTGCAGTTACCCAAGGGCTCAGTTTACCAGTCAGTACCACACGGCAAACACGGGGCATTGCAAGATAATAAGCGCCGCCACCCATGGCAACTGCTACATCCAGACCGCCTGCACCGATGGCAAGCATGCCGATACCGCCGCCAGTAGGAGTATGGCTGTCAGAGCCCAGCAGTGTTTTGCCGGGTTTGCCGAAACGTTCCAGATGTACCTGATGGCAGATGCCGTTGCCAGGTTTGGAGAAATAGATACCGTGTTTTTTGGCAACGGTCTGGATATATTTGTGGTCATCGGCGTTTTCAAAGCCGGTCTGCAATGTGTTGTGGTCAATATATGCAACAGATTTTTCTGTTTTGACTCTGGGAATACCAATGGCTTCAAACTGCAGATAAGCCATAGTACCTGTGGAATCCTGTGTCAGGGTCTGGTCAATTTTGATGGCGATTTCCTTGCCGGGAATCATTTCTCCGCTGACCAGATGAGATTTAATCAGTTTTTCAGTGATATTCATGTGAAAGCCTCCTCAATTTTCTTTCATTCTTTGATGTATGCCATAAGGTGTGGTGTCAGTTCCTGCATGGCAGCAATCAATTCTTCCTTACTGATATAGGCAACGCGACCGTCTTCGTACTGCTTATCTACCCAATCTTTCAGCAGTGCGACTTCAGGTGCGTTTTTATCAATTTTTGTATTACCTTCTAATTGCAGATTGTGGTTCAGCCAGTAAGCAATGCCGGCAGAACCGGAGTTTTTGTTGATTTCTACACCCAGAGGGCGGTTCAGGATTTTTGCTGTGTTAAAGATGTTGTAAATTTCTTCGTCTTTTGCAACACCGTCAGCGTGGATACCTGCGCGGGTTACGTTAAAGTCGGCACCAACGAAAGGTGTTCTTTCGGGAATCTTGTATCCCAGTTCTTTTTCGTAGTATTCGGCGATTTCTGTGATAACAGTAGGGTCCATACCATCCAGTGTGCCGCGAATCTGTGCATATTCCATAACCATAGCTTCCAGTGGTGTGTTGCCGGTACGTTCGCCAATGCCCAGCAGAGAGCAGTTTACGGAAGATGCGCCGTAGAGCCATGCGGTAGTAGCGTTTACAACAGCTTTGTAGAAGTCGTTGTGTCCGTGCCATTCAATAAGTTCGCTGGGGAACTGACCGAAGTGGTTGATACCATAAATGATACCGGGAACGCTGCGGGGCAGTGTAGCACCGGGATAAGGAACGCCATAGCCCATGGTGTCACAGAAACGGATTTTTACGGGAATCTGATATTCTTCCATAAGGTGACGCAGTTCCTGTGCAAAAGGAACGACAAAGCCGTAGAAATCGGCTCTGGTAACGTCTTCAAAGTGGCAGCGGGGACGAATACCCATGTCCAAAGCAGCTTTTACCACTTCCAGATAACCGTCCATTGCCTGTTTTCTTGTTTTATGTAATTTATTGAAAATATGGTAGTCAGAGCAGCTTACCAGAATGCCGCATTCTTCCAGATCCATATCTTTTACCAGTTTAAAGTCCTCTTTGGTGGCACGAATCCAACCAGTAATTTCCGGGAATTTCAGTCCCTGTTCCTGACAGGCACGAATGGCTTTCCGGTCATTTTCGCTGTAAAGGAAAAATTCGCAGGTTCTGATTTTGCCTTTGGGACCGCCCAGACGGCTTAACATTTTATATAATGTTACAATCTGATCAACGGTGTAGGGTGCACGTGCCTGCTGACCGTCACGGAAAGTTGTATCAGTGATCCAGATCTCATCAGGACAGTTCATAGGAACCAGTCGATAGTTGAATGTAACTTTTGGTACTTCGTCATAATTGAAGTTGTCACGGTACAGGTTTGGTTCTTGAACATCCTGCAGGCTATACTGATACTTGTACAGTTCCAGCAGATTTTTCTTCTTGTTGTAAGTAAGCAATAGAATCACCCTTTCGTCTGAAAAATGAATTTATAAAGACAATTGTCTTTGCATGTCTTTGGAAATTCTGTTTGTATTTTTATTTATTAAATATATCAATGAATTATAGAAAAGTCAAATAGATTTATTGAATAGATTTATGACTTATTTTTCAATATAATGAGAAAAATGTTGATATTTCAATGTTTTTATTTTGCTAATGACAATATAACAATTAAAAAAATATATAAATTAAATTTTTAAACACAGAATTTAAAAATAAATTATAGAATTATTTAATAATTTAACGAGAGAAAAGAAATGGAATCGTTCATTTTTATGAATGCTTTTTGGGATGCTCAATCCTTTTTATAGAAAATATGCGGAGTGTTTGAATGCTTTGAATGAATATAAATACATGTATAGCAGGTTTGGAAAATAGCCAGAAAACTGGTGATTGTTCCCAATCCACATACATGGTATACTCAATACAAGAAGGAGATGAGAATGATGGAAGAAACATATTTGCTGTTGATGGAAAAAATTGTGGAATTGACAGAAAAAAACGGCGAAACCGATGCAGCTGCTTTGGCTTGGGAAACAGGTATGAAACACGGAGATATTTTGCTGCGGTTAAAAGAAATGGAAGAAAAAAATTGGCTGGTTACATACGAAATAGACATGTGCTGCGGCGAGGAGTATATTGTGGATGGATTGACGGATGCAGGAAAAGCAGCATTAGCCGAATTGAAAAAATAAGTATTTATAAAAATCTAAAAATTGGAAACAAAAAACTCCGAAAAGATATTGTCCTATATGGCTTAAAAAACTGTAGGATTAATCTGATTCGGAGTTTTTTTATGCAAAAATCTTACTGTTTTCCTGTAAACAATTTTATTCATCGTATAAGGTCGTATAGGGATAGCCGTTGCTTTTTCTATATTGTGGTGATATGCTAAAGCTGGAAAAGTACCAAAAAGGAGTAGATTTCTTTGAAAAAACTGCATTGTCTGTGGAACAGGAATGCAGTTTTGTGGAATTCTCAGATATTGATGATGCAACTGTGCGGCAAGAACGGGGTGATGCTATGGAAGATACAAAACAGAGCAATAAAAAATTTCATATGAATATATTGTATGTGGTGTGGCTGCTTGGTTTATTCCTGTTTTTGCTTGTTATGGGAAATTGGTATTGTGTGAAAGTATACGGCGGAAACTTGTTTTATATTGCTTTGGCAAAAATGAAGTTTCCGCGGAAGAAAAAGCGTTTCTAAAGGAAAGAGGCACTTTGATTTATGGAGAAACACTGGATTCTTTTCCAGCGCAGATTTATGATCCGATGATGGAATCAGAAAATGGATTTGCCATTGATTTGATGAATCAATTAGCCTGGGAAATGGATACAACAATTGAGTTTCAGCCAGTGATTTGGGCGGATTCCTTTACATTGTTGGAAAATGGAACAGTAGATATGATTCAGATTTCCTATTCAGAAGAAAGAGCTGAGAAATATTATTTATCAGCACCTATTTATCGCAGTAAGGGTGTCGTTTTTTTGCGAGATGATGGGGAAGAAATTACAAAGCTTCAGGATTTGCAGGGGAAAACACTTGCGGGTATCAAAGCGGATTACGCGTTGACTGTTCTGAAGGAACATTATCCAGAATTAAAGATTTTGGAATATGACAGCATTGGAGAATGTGCAGAGCAACTGAAGGCACAGAATGTAGATGGAATAGTTGCGGATGAACAAAACATTATGTATTATGCTCAGGCTGAAAAAATGTTCCAAGATTACTATATTTTGGATGAAGAAGTGTATACAGAGGATGTTGTTTTTGCCGTGCGGAAAGAGGATGCAGTTCTGGGAAAAATCATTGATAAGGCAGTTTATAAACTGAGAACACAGGATGTGCTGGACAGGGTACAGAGAAAATGGTTTTTGACTTCCATTCTGGAAGATGCGTTGCCGCGGCAGTTCATTTATGTCTGGTTGGCAGTACTTTTATCAGGAATTGCAGGATTTTTTGTTTTTTTGTTTTGGTATATTCATAAGCATACCAGAATTTTGGTTGAGGTTCGGACAAGGGAATTAAATGCGGAACGTATGCGTCTGAAAACAGTGCTGGATGCCATTCCACAATATTTGCTTGAGGTGACACCGGAAGGACAAGTCCAACTAATGAATCAACGAGCAAAGAAAGATATGAACCAAAATGCGTTGTGCAGTGGGGATGCAGCTGTTATTACCCAGCCAGCAATTTTGCAGATGATAAAAACAGCTAAAATCGATGCCTTTGCACAGCAGGAAGTGGAAATCAACCAAAAGATTTACCGCATTACCTGCAGTGATATTGGAGGATTGTCCGAAAATGAAAATGTCATATTGCTTGCAGAGGATGTGACACTGCGGCGGATTCAGGAAAAACAAAACATACAAAATAATAAGATGATGGCAATTGGGGAATTGGCATCAGGCATTTCTCACGAATTGAAAAATCCTTTGGAAATCATTTGCAATTATTGCTATGCTTTGAAAAAAGGGATTTTACACACAAAGGAAGATTGTTTACAGACCATTTGCGTCATTGAAGAAGAAGCCAAAGAAGCCAATAAAATTGTGGAAAGTCTGCTGTCTTTTGCCAGATTATCCCCGACGGAAATTGGCGAAGCGGAACTAAAAGCATCTGTGCAAATGATTTTGCAGCTGCAGATGCCTTTGTTCCATCACAAACAGATTGCGGTCGAATTTAACTGTACAGAACCAGTATGGGTTTGCTGTACCCAAGAGGGACTGAAAAAAATATTTATCAATTTGTTTACCAATGCCATGGATGCCATGGAGGCAGTAAAAGACAGACAGAAGAAAATTCGAATTTCTGTTATGTTAACGGAAAACTTTGCCGTAGTAGAAGTGGAAGATAATGGCAAGGGGATGAAAGCGGAAGAAAAGGAACGAATTTTCAATCCATTTTATACAACCAAAAGCACTGGTACAGGTTTAGGACTTTATCTGGTATACCAACAGTTGGAAGAAGTTGGCGGAAGTATACAGGTTTATAGTGAGGAAGGGCAGGGAACGCTGTTTCGCGTTATGCTGCCATTGAAAAAAAGTTTGGGGGAATGATAATGTGTGAGAAACAAGGCAGACTGCGTATATTGGTAGTGGACGATGAACAGAAACAGCGTCAGATATTGAAAATACTGCTGAACAGTGAGGGGTATGAAGTGAGAACTGCTGATTCTGTGGAAACGGCACTGGAAAGAATGGCAGAAAAAGAGCCGGATATTGTCATTACAGATCTCCGAATGGAAGGACAGGACGGCATTGCCCTTTTGGAACAGACAAAGCGGAAATACCCTAATTGCAAAGTGATATTACTGACAGGATATGGCAGTATAGAAAACGCTGTGGAAGCCATGAAAAAAGGTGCTTGGTTTTACTTTGTCAAAGGGAAAGGTCCAGAAGAATTGCTGGCAGAACTGCGCAAACTTCAGAATGCATATTTGTCTAAGCAAAATGGAAAGCGGTTGCAGGAAGAAAATCGAAATTATATGCTGGATACAAAAAATGAAGAGCTGCGGAAAATTTTTCGTATTGTAGAACGTGCAGCAAAGAGTTCTGCCAATATTTTGATATTAGGGGAATCTGGTGTAGGCAAGGAAGTATTTGCAAACTATATTCATCAGCTCAGCAGACCAGATCGGAAATTTCTTGCAGTCAATTGCCATGCACTTTCAGACAGTTTGATGGAATCCGAGTTGTTTGGTCATGAGAAAGGTGCTTTCACTGGTGCCATTGGAACATATAAAGGAAGATTTGAAGCAGCAGAAGACGGAACACTTTTTTTAGATGAAATTGGGGATATTCCGCGTAATGTGCAGTCAAAATTGCTTCGTACACTGGAAACAAGAACCATTGAACGTGTTGGCAGTACACAAAGTATCCCTGTGGATTTTCGCTTAATCAGCGCTACCAATGTGGATTTGGAACAGGCAATGAAAGATGGAGATTTCCGCAGTGATTTATATTATCGGCTTTGTACGATTACGATTGTATTGCCGCCATTGCGGGAAAGAAAAGAAGATTTGCCAGAATTGATCCGCTTCTTTTTGAAAAAATATGGAGCAGAACAGGAAAAAGAAATGAAAGAACCGGATGCAGAAGTAGGGGATGCATTGCTGGCTTATAATTACAAAGGAAATATTCGAGAATTGAAAAATGTAATCGAGCGTTTGGTGGTGCTTTCAGAAGATGGGACAGTCTCTTTGGAAGATTTGCCGGATCAATTTTTTGAAAAAAAGATGCCAGTAAAGGAATCCTTCGGTGGAAGCTCCTTGAAAGAGGTGCGCATGCAGGCGGAAAAAGAATTAATTTTAGAAGTATTGCAGATGCAGCAATGCAAAACAAAGGAAACGGCAGAACATTTGGGCATCAGTGAACGACAGTTGTTTAATAAATTAAAAGAATACGAAATTGATCTGAAGAAATTGAAAATGAAGCAAAAGGAAAAATCAAAACCACCCGTTGAACGGGTGGTTTGATCAGACCCTATAAGGGTCTATCTCTTGTGGTAGCCCCCTAAAGGGGGCATTGAATAGTCTGGCAACCACACTTT
>NZ_FRAH01000099.1 GCF_900142265.1 Anaerotignum lactatifermentans DSM 14214
GGCAACTATGCGAAGACTTCATATCCGATGCGTCAATGAAGTAAAAAAGATCAACGGCATTCTTACCATGGAAGAAGCCGTAAGATATCAAAGGAGTGATGAGGAATGAAATACAGATTTTATAGTCCTGTGCAGGGCATCATAGATTATGACTTTAACAAAGATATGGATTACGATTCGTATTTTGATGAAGAAGCTATGGAGGAACTGGGAGAAGTAGATTTCGATTTTCTGACAGCAGAAGACTTGACAGCCTATCAGGAAGAAATCAATCAAGCCATCCGTAAGGAATGGGATTATGAAACAGATGAAGATATGGGGCTGATGCATTACTTTGCTTATGGAAGCAGAGAAATCCATAAAGATCTGCTGAAAAAAGTAACGGCGGCATATCCCAGGATCGAAACCGTAGGGGACAAAGCATATGGTGTTATGGTATGTGATATCGAAAAACCTTTGACAGATCAGGAGATCGAAATCCTGAAAGACTATTTCAGCGGACAGTACAGTGATGGCTGGGGTGAAGGCTTTGCACAAACAGGGATAGAAACAAAACATGGCGTGGTCTATCTGGATTTATGACCGGATGATTTCCATATGGAAACAGAGGATGAGTTAAAAGACCGCTTGGAATCGAAACAAGATAATGAGATGCAATTTGAAATGTAGGTGATTGTATGCCAAGACTTGTTTTTACACCAAGATATCTAAAAATGCGAAAGCCGTCACAGGTGAAAAACTATGTAAAGTATGTTGCCACAAGACCAAATGCGGAAAAGTTTGAAGCGGATCAGTCCCAAACAGAAGCTACGGAACACCAGAAGAAATGGATCGAAAAAGAACTGAAAGCCCATAAAGAATTGAAAGAAAGCTGTGAACAGGAGTATGAAGATTATTTAAAAAATCCAACAAAAGAAAACGCTGCAGACCTAATCAATAAAATTGCCGAAGAAGGTTTGGCAAGGGAAGGCAGTATGGAAAACTATGTGGGCTACCTTGCTAAAAGACCAAGAGCAGAACGAGGAAAACAGGGACATGCACTTTGGAATGGCTCTGATAAAGAAATCAATCTGAATCAAGTGGCAAGAGAAGTCACAGAACATAACGGCAACATCTGGACGTTTGTTTTATCATTGAAACGAGAGGACGCTGTCCGGCTGGGATATGATAATGCCAATATGTGGCGAGAACTGGTACGAGGTAAAGTGTCAGAGATCGCAAAGGCAATGGGAATCCCTGTAGAGCATTTTGTATGGTATGGTGCTTTCCATAATGAAGGACATCATCCTCATATCCATCTGATGTGCTATTCCAAAAATCCAAGAGAAGGATATTTGGGCAGACAGAACTTGATGAAGCTGAGAAGTTCTTTTGCTAATGAGATATTCCATGATGAGCTGTATCACATCTATGAGCAGAAAGATGAAGTCAGGGACGAGCTGAAAGATTACTTTGACAGGAAACTGAAACAGGCGATGGCAATGGAATATACAGATAATCCAAAAGCGAAAGCTTTGCTTTGGGAGTTATCTCAAAAACTGAAAACAGCAAAGCACAAAAAGGTTTATGGAAGGCTGGAGAAAGAAAATAAAATACTGGTAGACGAAATCGTCAAAGAAATCAGCAAGGACAAAAAGATTTCACAAGCCTATGAAAGCTGGCTGGGATTGAAAGACGATATCCTTTCTACATATCAGAATCAGGAACGTGCCAGAAGAACCCTTGCGGATGAACCAGAGTTCCGCAATATCAAAAACATGGTTTTGAAATCTGCGTTGGAGCTTTCGGAAATAGATGAAGCAATCAAAAAAGATTCAGAGAAAGAAAATCATGAAAAAGTAAATGCACAAGAAAACTGGGAAGAACGGACAAAAAAGTATTATCAAATGCAGGCACAAAAACAGTTCCTGCTTCTGATGAAACACATCAGCCATATGATTAAAGAGGATTATGACAGAAAGAAACAACAGATTCATGTGGATAAGAAGCTGATGCGTAAAATCATGGAAAAGAAAGAAGCCCATGGACAGAAAATGTAAGGAGGGAAGCGTATGAGATGGAAAAAATATGGTATTGAGATGGATATGACAGGGATTACAAGGAAAGCTGTGGCAGAGATTTTGGCGGAACAGTTTGATACAAAAGTCGTTTTCTGTCTGTCGGACAATGGATATAACGTTCCGGATCAAAATCAAAGGCTGTGGCGTATTCTTTCCTCTGACAGCATCAAGGCAGAAAAATATAACGGAGAAAAAGTGGTGGGAGCAAACTATATGTACCAAGTGAAACTGCTCTCACCATTTTTATATGAAAATGAGTTTCCAATGCTGGAAAAAGCCTTGGAACAGTTGGAACTAAGAGGTGCTATCGTCAATGACTCCACGAAAATGAATCTGCTTCTGGATGTAAGTTGTATTGAGAACTGGGAGAAGTACCAGACCAATCTGGAAAATCTTTATGAGAGCAAAGGGGAATTATTTCAAAAAGCGTTAGACATTCCCTTTTCACAAGTGGCAGACACCAGTCAAGGCAAAGAGAACGGTGTCATTTCGTTTCCTTACTTCAAAAGCACACTCAATAAAAAAGAACTGCTCAGTGATATTCAGTTTGCACAGATCGTCAGCAGCTTTGCGGAAAACAACCGTACTGTCAGCCAAAAGAAAAGTGAGAATCAAAATGATAAATTCATGATGCGTACATGGTTAGTGCGAGCCGGTATGGTAGGCGAGGAATATAAGTTTGCAAGAAAAATGCTGACAAAAAATCTGGAGGGCAACTCCGCATGGCAGAAGATGATGGAACCAACGGAAATCGAATCAAAAGAAGTCTGCAATCAGGCTCAATCAGAAGAAGAAATGATGGATAACCCTGTAGAGGAACAAGTAGTTAGTGATTTGGAATTGGAAGTATGAGGAGGATGAAATATGGTTTATTTATTGACTTACGATGGATATATGAAGGAAGAAAAGCTACAGGGGATTTGTCCATCAGCAAAACTGTTTATGCAATGCGGTCTGAAAGACTGTGCATTGGAATTCCGCAGGTTTTATGAAACTGCCATGCCGACACTGGAGGTTGGAGAAGAAATCGTGCCAGCAGTCATTTGGAAGTTGGAAGAATCTGATTTAAAGAACATGGAAGCAATTTATCCCAATGAAATCTATCAAAAGACAAACTGGAACCTGAAAACAGAAAAAGGTGTTTTGGATGTAATGGTTTTTCTGATGAGAGAAACACCATTTGCATTCCCAAAAGAAAAAGAAGTGGAAGCAATGGAAGAAGCGTATGAGGAACACAGCTTTGATTACAGCTGTGTGGAAAACGCTCTTGATAGGGCAAAGGACAGGGAGGAAACATATGGCACTTTATACCCAGGAACAGATCGATAAGGCAAATCAGACCAATCTGGAGGAATTTTTGCAGCAAAAAGGAGAACACCTCAGAAAAACTGGAAGTGAGTCAGTACTGATCTACAAAGACTCCACAGGAGAGCATGACAGCATTTCCGTCAGAAGAAACCGCTGGTATGATCATAAAAATATGCGAGGCGGTTATCCGTTAAAGTTTATGCAGGAGTTTTATGGTATGAACTTTCGCACTGCCATGAAAGAACTTCTACATGGAGAAGAACCAGAACTTGGCAGGAAGAAAAACGCAGAACAGGAAAAGCCAAATGTGAGTGAAAAAACCAAGGTCAATGGTAATACAGCTAAATGCGAAGACGGTACTAAAAAATCAGAGTTCAAACTTCCCGAAAAAGACATCAACATGAAACGAGTATTCGCCTATCTTTTAAATACAAGATTTCTGGACAAGGATGTGGTAAAAAGTTTTGTAGAGCAGAAAACACTTTATCAAGAAAAGGAACACGGCAACATCGTTTTTGTGGGAACAGACAAAGAAGGTGTGCCAAAGTCAGCCTGTAAAAAATCTACAGCGGAGCATGCAAAAGGGTTTCGAATGACTGTTGCTGGTTCTGACTGCAGGTATGGTTTCTGCTGGCGAGGGGAAAGCAGCAAGCTCTATGTGTTTGAAGCTGCCATTGATTTAATGTCGTTTATTACATTGAGAAATGATGAATGGAAAGCGGATAGCTTTCTGGCACTGGATGGACTTTCACCAAAACCGCTTCTACAATTTTTGGAAGAACAAAAAAATATTCATGAGATTTTTCTCTGTCTGGATTACGATGTGGCGGGCATTGAAACTTATGATAAATTAAAGGATATCCTCATTGAAAAGGGTTATGTGGCAGAAAAAATCAAAAGGCAATACCCTCTCTATAAAGACTGGAACGAGCAGCTGAAGGCGGAACATGGTAAGGTGCCTATTCTTCCACAGTCACATCCGAAGAAAACAGCATACCATGTTGCGGTCAGAAAACTTGGTATTATGAACGCCAACACAGAAAGCCCATATATGAAATGGCGTAAACAGGAATATGAAAAATCAGGTTTCTCTTTTTATCTGGAGCAGATGAAACGAGATTTTAAGCAAGCAGAAAAATCGGTGAAAAAAGGAGAAGCTGATACAAAGCCATTGCTTGCCAGTATCCTGCGTATGGCAGATTTGTCTATCTGTATGATGTGTGAAATCAAAAGGGATGATACCCTGCCGGAGCTGACCAGGTACCAAACCACCATACAGGAATTGGAAAAAGCGTATAAAACATATCTGGATAAAGCGAGAATGGATCGGCGCATACAGGAAATGAAAGAAGAGATGGAACGTCTGGAAACTTTTTCGTTTCAGGATCAACCGTCTCTTTTTGTATGGGCAAAAAACATGGCGAACATGGCGATGAGAGCTATCATCTATGTGGAAACGGAGTATCTACAGGAGTTGGAAAGAAAAAATAGTTTTGTGGAGCAGAGTAAGGAAGAACAAAAAACAGAACCTGATACCACAGAGCAGATGGAATTAGAGATGGGAGGTTGAAGAAATGGAGAACTTATGGAAGTTGATGCCGCTGCTATTGATTTTTGGCGCCTTTATGGTTTGCATGCTTTTGATTGACAGGAAGTCTTTGAACATCAAAAGCAAGACCGTAGGCGATGGACAGCATGGCTCTGCCAGCTTTGCCACACCAAAGGAAATCGATACGGCATTTCAAAGAGTGAGATATGAACCACAGGTCTGGAGGCGAAAGCCTCCTTGCGACCTGCCGCAAGGCATTATCATTGGATGCAATATGATGAAGTTCGGAAAGAAGAAAACAGTCACCGCAATCGTGGAGGAAGGAGATGTTCATGCGCTGATGATCGGCGCTGCCGGTGTGGGCAAGACAGCCAAGTTTTTATATCCCAATCTGGAATACTGCTGTGCATCAGGCATGAGCTTCGTGACAACTGATACAAAGGGTGACCTCCTGAGAAGCTACGCTCCCATCGCAAAAAAGTATTATGGCTATGATATTTCGGTGCTGGATTTGAGAAATCCAACCCAAAGCGATGGCTTCAATATGCTTCATATGGTGAACCACTACATGGATGAATATTTGCAGACAGACTCTCTTGTGGCAAAGGCAAAAGCGGAGAAGTACGCAAAAATAATATCTAAAACAGTTATGAATTCCGGTGGATTTGATTCTGCCAACGCAGGACAAAACGCTTTCTTCTATGATTCGGCAGAAGGCTTGATCATGGCTGTGATATTGGTGATTGCGGAATTCTGTTCGCCCTACGCTCTTACATTAAAACAGGGAAAAAGAAAACAAAAAGCACTGGAAGAACGTAAAAAAGAAATCGAACAAATGAGAAAAAATTGTATTGAAAAAAATATAAATTTTTTGCCGAAAACAAAGGAGGTAAGTATTCGAGAAGTGAAAGCAGAGATTTTGTTTCAGCCAGAGGAACAGGAAGAAGAAAAAGGTGAAGAAAGGCACATTATCAGTGTGTTCAAATTGATTCAGGATCTATTGGGACCATCGGCAGTGAAAGGCAAAAGTCAGGTCAAGTTATTGATGGAACGCCTTCCGGAAGAACATAAAGCAAGATGGCTTTCCGGCGCCGCCCTGAATACTTCAGACCAGGCAATGGCGTCAGTACTTTCAACAGCATTGTCAAGGCTGAATGCTTTTCTGGATTCTGAAATTGAACAATTACTTTGTTTTGAAACGAAAATCAATACGGAAAAGTTTTGTAGGAACAAGTCGGCGGTATTTTTGATCATGCCGGAGGAAGATAACAGCAAATATTTCCTCATTTCTTTGATCGTACAGCAGCTATATCGAGAAATGCTTTCCATTGCCGATGAAATGGGAGGAAAGCTGCCCAACAGAGTCATGTTCTTCCTTGATGAGTTTGGTACACTGCCAGCCATACAGTCTGCGGAAATGATGTTTTCTGCCAGCCGTTCCAGACGAATCAGCTTTGTGCCTATCATACAGTCATTGGCACAGCTGGAAAAGAACTACGGCAAAGAAGGTGCGGACATCATCATTGATAATTGTCAGGTCTGCCTATATGGCGGCTTTGCACCAAACTCCGAAGCAGCTAACGTACTGTCCAAGACACTGGGGGATAGGACAGTCATGACAGGCAGTATCTCACAGGGCAGAGATAAATCTAAGTCACTTCAAATGACCGGCAGACCATTGATGACACCAGATGAGCTTAAAATCATGCCAAAAGATACGTTCATCGTCACAAGAACAGGCGTAAAGCCAATGAAAACAAAGCTGAAGCTGTTTTTTGAGTGGGGGATCGAACTGAATGAAACATACCCAATGCGCCAGGCAGTGGTGAGAAAGGTGCATTACGCAAACAAAAAGACCATTGAGGAAGCCATCGCAAAAAAATATGGTTTACCGAAAAATCCTCTCCAGCCTATAAAACGCCCAATACAGGAACAAGATAAGCCGTTGCGTAACATATCGAAAACCATGAAAGGGGTGGAAACAAGTGATGATTGACAAAATGAAGGTCTATCAGGATACAGAGCTTTCCAGCAAAGCCGTATCTGTTTATTTATATCTTTGTGAACGCGCCAGCAAAGAAACAAAAAGCTGCTACCCCTCCATGAAAACTATAGCGAAAGATCTGCACCTTTCTTTGGCATCCGTAAAGCGTTCCATTCGGGAATTGGAAAGAAGCGCGTACATCAGAAAAGAAAATCGGTTTCGTGATAATGGCGGCAAAAGCAGCAATCTCTATTTTATAGAATGAATTTGAAAAAAGGACAAAAAAATCCCCCCCAAAAAAACGATGAAAAAACGCCAAGGGGGAGGTCTGTCTTTTGCGTGAGCTATGGTATGGGTCAATGTGAGCCGAGAATGTGAACTGTTCACTTTAACAGTTACATAGTATACAGAAAAAAAGGGAATATTCTACAATAAAATAGATACAAGATTAAGAAAAGTTCATGAAAGACGGTATACTTTATGGCGCGCAGAAGTTTTAAAATTGCTGCTGTAAAATTAATTCTTGAAGATGAGACGACTGTTTCAGAGGTTTCTAAAGGACTGTCTATTTAAACTAATAATTTATATCGCTGGATAAGTTAATATAAAGAATATGGGGAACCCTGTTCTCAGGTTATAGGATTGCACTTTGTTCATATTGATATCAAACTAAAAATTGAAACAAGAAAACTTAGAACTGAGAAAAAAGACAGAACTATAAAAGAATCCGAGCCTTCTTGAAGAAAAAAACATATAATTTCAATATATCAAACCATTCTTTATTTTTCATTCAAAATATCTTCCAAATGATTTAAAATTTCGGAATAAAGTTCCGCAAAAAAAGTTAAAATTAATTTATTAATATTGAGGAGGATTTTTGCATGGATAACCAGTTTATCTCATTGGAAATGTTGGGCGATTATATTTCTTATCTTCACGAACAGGAATGCAGGCAAAGCACAATAGCGAAATATAAAAAAGATATTTTGGATCTTTATCAATTTCTTGGTGTTGATGCAAAAATTGAAAAAACCGACATATGTCTGTGGAAACAGAGCTTGATAAAAAAAGGTTATTCTGTATCAACAATCAACGGCAAGATCATAGCGGCAAACGGTTTATTCCGTTTTATGGGGAGATTCGATTGCTGTGTAAAGACATTAAAACGTCAAAAACGCATTTTTATGGAAAAAGAAAGGGATTTGTCAAAAGAAGAATATATCAGACTGGTTCAGACCTCACAGAAAAAAGGAAAATTACGGCTTTCTTTAGTCATTCAAACTATTTGCGCTACAGGAATACGCATATCAGAACTGCAGTTTATCACAGTGGAAGCAGTTAAATCAGGATATGCAGACGTAAATTGCAAAGGAAAGCAGCGCGTTATTTTTCTGCCGAAAAAACTCCAGCAGCTTTTGAAAAATTACACGAAAAAGCAAGGTATCTTGAGCGGCCCTATTTTTCTTACGCGAAAAGGGAATGTCCTGAACAGATGTAACATTTGGCGTGAAATGAAAGAGTTATGCCATGACGCCGGAGTAGAAGCAGGAAAAGTGTTTCCGCACAATCTGCGTCATCTTTTTGCGCGCGTATTTTACAGCGTAGAAAAAGATATAGCAAAGCTGGCAGATTTATTAGGTCATGCCAGCATAGAAACAACTCGTATTTATATTATGGAAACTGGTGAAAACCACAGAAAAAAACTGGAAAAAATGCGGCTGATATTATAACAGAATTCTGATTCTGTTGTAAATAAATATGGTACTGCATTACATTATCAGCTTATTTATAGCACAAAATAATACATATTTATATTATATAAGCATAAGCTCAAAAAAACAAGGTCAATAAAAGAATTATTATGGCATATGAAATAGACCGAAATATTTTTTTGTTTTTTCGACCTGAAACGAGGGTATGAAGAAAAGTCTGTAAATAAGATTCTTCTATGATAAGACTGGGTGGAATGCTTTGAAATGAAGCACTCCACCTTTGTTTTATATATACCATCCAAAAGATGGCATGTCAATAACAGGCGGCTTTTCCGCCTGTTTTAACCAATCTGTTCTTTTTATTCTGGAAGCCGTCCTTCATACATAATACTTAATTCTCCGTAGACCTGACCCCAGTTCCGGATGGTGGTTGTCCATTTTTTT
>NZ_FRAH01000136.1 GCF_900142265.1 Anaerotignum lactatifermentans DSM 14214
GAGTATAGATAACTGCAAATAACAGTTTGTAGGGGAGTTCTGATACTCCCCTATAAAAATGGCTATTTATCAACTGTTTGTTGTGACATAGCCTTATATTTATTTTAAAAACATACGAATCATAGATGCATAAAGGTCTTGATAAGGCTGATAGCGCATAGGCAGATCCAGCCATGTCTTTTTGTCTACGATGCTTTTGAAATGTGAGAATGTATCAAAACCAGTTTTTCCGTGGTAAGATCCCATACCGCTGGCACCCACACCACCGAAGCCCATTTCACTGGTTGCCAGATGGATGATAGTGTCATTGACACAGCCGCCGCCGAACTGACAATGTTTTGTGACTGCTCCAATGGTTTTGGGACTTTCAGAGAACAGATACAGAGCAAGGGGATGCGGTTTTTCGTTGATGGTCTTTATCACATCCCGCATATGACCATAGGTCAGAATGGGAAGCAAAGGACCAAAGATTTCTTCCTGCATAACAGCATCGTCCCAAGTAACCTTATCTAAAACGGCAGGCGCAATACGTAATTCACTGGCATCGCACTGACCGCCCCAAACATGCTGAGAAGCATGGAGCAGGTTTTGCAGACGATGGAAGTGTTTTTCATTGATGATCTTGCCGTAATTGGGATTTTCCAAAGGATGTTTTCCGAATTGCTTCATGATCTGTTTTTTCAGTTCGCTGACCAATTCTTCTTTTTTGCTTTCATGGCAATAGATGTAATCAGGTGCTACGCAGGTCTGACCGCAATTCAAAAATTTGCCGAACACAATGCGTTTTGCCGCCAGTTTTACATTGGCTGTGCTGTCTACGATACAGGGGCTTTTACCGCCCAATTCCAGCGTGACAGGCGTCAGATGCTCTGCTGCATGGCGCAGGACTTCTTTTCCAACAGCCTGACTGCCTGTAAAGAAAATATAGTCAAAGGGCTGTTCCAAAAGGAAGCTGTTTTCTTTTCTGCCGCCAGTAACAACAGCTACATAGGCGGGGTCAAAACATTCTTCCAGTAATTCCTGTATCAATGCGGATGTATAAGGGGAATAGGCGCTGGGCTTTACAACAGCTGTATTTCCTGCTGCCAGTGCGTCCACCAAGGGTTCGATGGTCAGCAGAAAAGGATAGTTCCATGGACTCATAATCAGTGTAACACCGTAGGGGCTGGGTTGGACATAGCTTTTTGCAGGAAACTGTGCCAGGGGTGTTTTTACCCGTCTGGGAGAGGCAAATTTTTTCAGATGTTTCATCTGATAAGTGATTTCTGCCAGACACATGCCTGTTTCGCACATATAGCTTTCAAAGGGACTTTTGCCCAGGTCTGCTTCCAATGCAGCGTGGATTTCTTTTTCGTGGATTTCAATGGCTCTTTTCAGCATTGCCAGTGCGTGCATACGAAAGGCAAGGGAATGGGTTTTTCCTGTGGCGAAAAAAGCCTTTTGTTTTTGTATCAAATGGGTGGTATCTGCTTTATTCATAGTTTAGTCCTCCATAATATCATAGTAAAAACGCTGTAATTCTTTTGCGTTCATAAGCTTTGGAACGGGGTACAGGGGATTGGCTTCATGGTCAGCTTTTTTGGCAAGAGAAGGAATATCCTCTGTACGGATTTCTGGCAGTTTTCTGGGAATATCCAGAAGATCCTGTAAATCCCGTACTGCTTGAATGAATTTTTCCGCACCAGCTCTATGGCTTTCCATGGGGTCTGAAATTCCAATTGCCACAGCCAGACGATGGAGTTTTCGGTAAGCATGTCTGCCGTAAGCCTGCAAAACATAAGGCAGCAATACGGCGTTGGCAAGACCGTGAGGTGTGTTATATCGTCCGCCTAAGGAATGAGCAACTGCATGAACATAGCCTACATAAGATTTGCTGAAGGCGTTTCCTGCAAAATAAGCTGCGTGGAGCATATGGCGCCGGGCGTTCATATCATTGCCATCGGCATAGGCTTTGGGTAGATAAGTGAAAATCAGCTTTACGGCACTGATGGCATCATGTCTGGTTTCTTTGGTGGTAGAACCGCCGATGAAAGCCTCAACAGCATGGGTTAATGCGTCCATGCCTGTACTTGCCGTAACGGCAGGCGGAAGCCCTCTTGTGACTTCTGGGTCAAGGACAGCATATCTAGGAATGAGCACAAAGTCGTTGATGGGATATTTGTGCCGGGTACGGCTGTCGGTAATGACTGCTGCCAATGTGGTTTCACTGCCTGTGCCGGCGGTGGTAGGAATGGCAATGAGCAAAGGAATCTTTTTCCATACCTGCAAAATACCTTCCATTTTATCCAATGTTTTTCTGGGACGGGCAATCCGTGCACCTACAGCTTTGGCACAGTCAATGGAAGAACCACCGCCAAAACCGATGATTGCCTGACAGTGATGGGCGTTGTATAATGCCCGAGCTTCTTCTACCTGATCGGTGGTAGGATTGGATACAGTCTGGTCGTAAACAATGCAGCCAATGCCCGCCTGTTTCAGAGCCGTTTCCAACGGATATGTGATCTGATTTCCTCTTACGACAGGGTCAGTCACCAGCAAGATACGGGAAATGTCTTTTCGCTGGAATAGAGGAACCAATGCGTCTGTATGATGGAGCAGAGCTGGCTTTCGATAAGGCAGAAAAGGAATTGCCATATGGAAAACTTCCTGAAAGACTCTGCAATATATTTTTTTGGGAAAAAACATGATAT
>NZ_FRAH01000098.1 GCF_900142265.1 Anaerotignum lactatifermentans DSM 14214
AAGTGGGTTCATAAAATCACCTTCTTTCGTTTGGGATTAAAGTGTTCAATCGGCTTGGTAAACCCATGACCATGGAGCATCAACACCCTCGCATATAAGAATCCAGCTTAAGATGGACAGATGCGAAACCACACTGCAAGATGGTTGTCCAATCACTTAAGCAAACAGCCAGCGGTTTGAAGCTAACTTCCATGTCAGGGGAACAGACTTTTGGTGAAGTAACTCTCTGGGAGTTCAACAGGAGTGACTAGAACTTTTGCCTGATTGACACTGGGACAATTATATCATGGGTTTAATGAAGCCTATTGAACAAAGTAACCATTAAATTTTATATAAGAATAATGGTATCTAAAGATACTATACGAGGAAGTGATAACTATGTGCAAAACCATTGATTTACATACCCATTCTTACTGCTCCGACGGCACATTTTCCCCGGAAGGTCTAGTAATTCTTGCCAAGAAACAAGGTCTTTCCGCCATTGCCCTCACGGACCACGACACCATAGACGGACTGGAACTGTTTCTGGAAGCAGGGGAAAAACACGGCATAGAAACCATCTGCGGCATTGAGTTTGCTGCACTCTATGAAGGTTTCCACCGCCCGGAAATCCACATTGTCGGTCTTGGCTTTGACCGGCATGACCCTATGCTGCTGGAAAAACTGGAGGAAATCCGCCAGAGCCGTGACGACCGAAACGAACGCATGGCAAAACAGCTCACTGCCATCGGCCTGCCCGTTTCTCTGGAAGAAGTTGCTCACAACGCCGGCGGTGAAATCATCACCCGTGCTCATTTTGCCAATGTATTGCTGGAAAAGAAACTCATCAAAGACCGGAAAGAAGCCTTTTCCAAATATCTTTCTCCCGGCTGCCCCGGCTATGTGGAACGGCAATTCCTCACACCAAAAGGCTGTATCGAAGCCATCAAAAACGCTGGCGGTGCCGCTGTTCTGGCACATCCCACTCTTTACGATTTGGATATGACCCAAGTGGAAACCCTCTGCAAAGAATTGATTTCCTTTGGTCTGGACGGCATCGAATGCCGCTACTCCACCTATACACCAGCCCAGACAAAAGCTGTGGAAAAAATTGCCAGTACTCTGGGACTGTTCCCTTCCGGCGGCAGTGATTTCCATGGCGAAAACAAGCCGGACATCCGACTGGGCAAAGGCATGGGCAATTTGCAGATTCCTTACACTTACTGGGAAGACTTGCGCACCCGCTGCCGCTGATTTTATCGGAACAATCAGGACCACCGGCTTAGCCGGTGGTTTGCTCTGCCCCTAGAAGGGGCTCTTACCAGCAGCGCTTGCAAGCGCATTGAAAGTCCGCCAAGTGCTCTACTTTCTCAACTGCCGCCCTTGGCGGCTATTTTTATTTGTTCTCTTTTACTTTTTCACCCGTAAACGGGTCAATGTACTCGCTTAAACTTATTTGATCCGCCATCCAATCTTCTTTTAACTGATTATTGATATATTCCCGGATCTTTTTTGTATTCTTTCCTACTGTATCAACATAATATCCTCTGCACCAAAATGTTCTATTTCCATATTTGTATTTTAAATTTGCGTGCCTGTCAAAAATAATTAAAGAACTTTTCCCTTTCAAATATCCAACTATTTCTGATACGCTGTATTTGGGCGGTATGCGAATCAACATATGTATATGATCCGGACAACATTCTGCTGCTATGATCTCTATCCCTTTTCTTTCGCATAATTCTCTAAGAATTTTCCCTATTTCAGCTTTCATCTTTCCATATATTACCTGTCTTCTATACTTTGGTGCAAATACAATATGATATTTACATTCCCAACTTGTATGTGCTAAACTATTCATATAAAAACCTCCTATGCTTTCTTGTGTCTTGGCGGACTCAAGATGATGATAGCATAGGAGGTTTTTGCTTGAAGCTGAAGCTCACTGATTCCCCCGGCATAGCCGGGGGTTTTTATTGGATTTACCAAAAAAACAGAGCATCCTCTTTGCAGAGGACACTCTGTTTTTTATTTTGCTTTTCTGTTTCTTTTTATCAAACATTCATCTCAAATTGCGGATTTCTTATTTTACGATGGTTGCTACATGCTGTCCATCTGTATTGGTGTAAGTTACCTGATAGCCCAGTGCTTCAAAGCCGCGTACGCCAATGTAGGATGTGCTGTCAACCAGAATGCTGTCCATAGAGATCACAGTTTCGCCCTGTACAACAGATGCTGTCTTGGTTGCCTGATCCCATGTTACAGTTTCACCCAGCATATCGCAGATGCTGCGCAGAGGCAGGTAGATTCTGCCGTCCTGTACCACATATTCTACGATAGGAGAAGCGCTGCCGCCCCAGTAAACGGGTTCTGCACGTTCTTCTGTCAGGAATGCAGTAGGTTCGTCATAGTACCATGTTGCACTGACACCTGTTACAGGATTGTATTTGTCTGTCAGTGTTTCCAGTTCTGTTGTGATAGCGTCAGGTCTTACACTGATGGAAGGGAATACCACGGAGCCTCTTGCTTCCTGTGTGCGTGTGGAAGAAGTTACTGCGCACATGGTGCCGCCTTTGTATGCCATCTGGTAGTTTTCGCTGCCATAGTATCTGTCATTTACTTTTGTCACTTCACCTGTGTAATGGAAACCAGCCAGCAGTGCTGCAACGGTTTCATTCTGCATGCCTGTTTCCACTGCGTCTTTCACATCAGCCAGTACGGTGCGGAATGCTTCCACATCGTCTCTTGCTGCCTGCATGGAGCTTGTCAGGTCTGCGATTTCTGCTTCTGTAGCGCCGCTTGCCTGCATAGTTACTTTCAGGTATTCTTCCAGTGCGTTGATGACAGGTTCAGGATTCTGTGCCATATAATCCAGCAGAGAAACCAGCATCTGACCTACTTCTGTGCCTGTCGCTTCGATCTGATAGCCGTTCTGGATTCTGGTTACCATACCTGTGGTAAAGCCGCTGAAACCGTCTTTGTACATGTTGACGGCTGCATCATAGAGGCTGTCATAGCCGCTGGGAATCAGGGCATCCAGTTCTTCCTGGGTCAGACCCAAATCTTCTTTCATGTCCAGAACGCAGATATACTGGTCGCGATCCAGCATCGCTTTCCATTCCTGCGCAAATGCATCGCTGAAGAAATAGCTGTCTGTATCTACATCTGTCATATCCCGCATCAGACGGTATGCACTCCATACAGTTTCTGTGGAGATATATACGCCGTCTTTGTTGCCGTAATACCATCTGCCGAAAGAATATTCCTGATTTTTATATGTTGCATCTACGTCAAACATAAAGGACATATCGTCCATATTCATCAGCATGGTATATTCCAGTTTTACATTCTTTTTGCCATCAAAATCAGTCATACCAGCCATAGCAGTGTCCACATCTTCCTGTGTCATACCACTTGCCAGCATCGCGTCTGCCGCAAATGTTTTCATAGCGTCAAAGTCCAGTGTAATTTCAGCTTCCCCTGTTGTTTCACTGACTTCCATGCCTTTCAACATGTCTACGCTCATCTGCAGGTAGCCCACTTCATCAGCGGAACACCCTGTAAAAGCAGTCAGACACAGCAGAGTACACAATACTGCCGCTAACTTTCTTCTCATACATACTCCTCCTTCGTTTTTCCGCAAAACTGTCGAAACAGAAAAAGTCCACACCAAAAAGACATCTTTTCTTGTGTCAACTTACTTCTCATTATACCATCGGAAAGCCATCCTATCTACAAAAAAAGGCAAATCAAATATTAAGATTTTGTTTATTTTTTCTCAAAGGAAAAAATGCCCCCAAAGCAACTTTTCCTTAAGAAAACATATCCGATAAAATCTCAGTAGAAAGAAGAAAGCTGAAATCCTCCATATGACAGGGATTTCAGCTTTCTTATGAAGATGCCCACAAAACAGGCATCTTCTTTTCCTTTATTTTGCCGCATCTTCCAGACAGGCGCTCACCGCATCCAGCACCGCCTGTGCAGAATATGTATGGGTATCTGCAACGGTGATGTTTTCCACAGACTGGTTCTGTACCACCTGTTGTGCCACCTCTTCCGCCGCATCCTCCACCATAGGATACATGACAGATACCGTTTCCGCATCGTCAGTCACAGTCACATCGGCAATGCGTCCATCTTTGATTTCCACGGAAACGGAAGCGGTGCCCTGTCCCAGGGGCAGTTCTGCCTCATAAGTGCCGTCCCGGTAAAGCCCAGCGGATTCTCCATCCCCCATACGCAGGAAAAAGGTAATGAGCCCCACCACAATGATAACACCCAGCACCGCAAACAGGGCTGTTTTCAAAAGCTCGCGCATTTTTACCACTACAAATCTTGTATGCCGCACCCTCTTTTCTCCCTCCAAAACATATCGTTATCTTACCTTATGAGAAAACCTCTGCCGATATACCTGCCGGGAACTTGTCCTTGCAAAAAATACTGCCCTTTTGTATCATGTAACTAATGAAGGAGGGACAGACATGGCATTACGTTTTCTCATTGGTGCCGCAGGTACCGGAAAAACTGAATACTGTATGAAGGAGATTATCAATGCCCAATCCGCTCACAGAGGACGGCAGATTTTTCTGGTGCCGGAGCAGTACACCTCTCAGGCGGAACGTGACCTGACAGCAAGTACAGAACGCAAAGGCATCCTAACGGCGGAAGTCCTCAGCTTCGGCAGACTGGCACACCAGTTTTTTGCCAAAAACGGTCTGAACAGAGCCGTCATTCTGGGGGATGTAGGCAAACAGATGGCATTGCAGAAAATACTGCTGGAACAGCGGGATGACCTGCCCTATTTCTGTCATATGATGGACAAAAACGGCTTCGTAAGCCGTCTGGGAAAGACCATCACGGAATTTTTCCGCTACCGTGTCACACCGGAACAGCTGGAAACCATGTCCAATCAGGAAGGACTGTCCCACAGCGTACAGGACAAATGCCGGGATATGGCAAGCATCTACCGCTGCTATGAGGAATTCCTCTCCGAAACTTATCTGACTGGGGACACTACCCTTTCCCTGCTGGAAGAAAAACTGGCTTCCTCCGCCGCTTTTGAGGATACAGAAATCTGGCTGGATGGGTTTTATGGCTTCACACCACAGGAATACGGTGTCATTGCCCAGCTGCTCCGTCTGTGCAAACGGGTCAGCATCACCCTGCCCATGGATGAACACAGCTATTTCGCTTCTTCCCTGCCTCCTGCCGCACCATTTTTTGAGCCACATCTAACCAAACAAAAACTGGTTTCTCTGGCAGAAGAAATGGGCATTGCCATGGAATCCCCTGTCTTTTTCAAAGAAAACCATCGGGCACAAACACCTGCCCTTGCCTTTTTGGAGAAAAACTATTTTTACGGTTATTATAAAAAATCTCCCGACCATGAGGGCATCCATATCTGTTCCTGCACCACAAGGGAATCGGAAATGGCATACGCCGCAGGACAGATTCTTTCTCTGGTACGGGAAAAGGGCTTGCGGTATCGGGATATTGCCATCGTGACCAACGCCATGTCCGCCTATGAAAAAGGGCTGAAAGGTATTCTGTCAGAAGCAGGCATCCCCTGTTTCGTGGACAGCCGCCGTGACATTGCCTCCCACCCTCTCATTGGACTGGTGAACAGCCTGCTGGAATGTGTGGTCTATGACTTCCGCTATGAATCTGTTTTCTCTTATCTGAAAACAGGTCTCACCCCCATGGCGCAGGAGGACATGGACATTCTGGAAAACTATGTGCTGGCATACGGCATCAAAGGCTATAAATGGAAAAAAGACGTCTGGGCATACGGTTTTCAGCCGGGACAGGAAGCGGAACAGGCATACCTTAACGACCTCCGTGCACAGGTCATGACGCCTTTTGCGTCCCTTCTTGCTCTGAAACGGAAGAAAAACCTGCCTTTGCGGGATTGGGTAACGGCTCTCGTTGTCCAGCTGGACACCTTAGGCATTGCGGAAAAACTCACGGCTCTTTCGGAAGCCGCCGCAGCCAAAGGCAATGCCGCCAAAGCCGAGGAACATCGGCAAATCTGGCAAATCCTCATGGATGTGCTGCAAAAAGCTGTGGAAATCCTTGGGGACGCGCCTATGTCACTGGATACCTTTGCCCGTATCTTGTCCGCCGGGCTGGAAGAAAGCTCCATGGGGCTCATTCCTCCCACGGCTGACAGCCTGCTGGTAGGGGATATTGAGCGAAGCCGTCTGCCGGACATCAAAGCCTTGCTGGTGCTGGGCGTCAACGACGGTATTTTGCCTGCCCCTGCCGAAAACACAGGCATTTTCACGGAAACGGAACGGGAAGCTCTGACAGCGGCAGGTATGGAACTTGCCCCTGACGGCAAACGGAAGTTATTTGAAGAACAATTCCTCATTTACCGCGGATTGACAAAGCCTTCCCACGCCCTGTATCTCACTTATGCCAACGGGGATACAGAAGGGAAAGCATTGTTCCCATCTTCTCTCATTGCGCGCATTGCAAAGATGTATCCCACATTGACAGAAGAACGGGACGACACTCTGCCTCTTTCTAGCCTAACCCCCGGCGGATGTTTCCACCAGTTAGGGACACAAATGCGGAAACATGTGGAAGAATCCCCCATGGAACCTCTATGGCAGGATATTTACAGTTATTTTGCCACCACACCCCAATGGCAGCAGCGGCTTTCTCTCCTGCGGCAGGGATTTTCCGTTCATGACCGCCGGCAGAAGCTGTCACCGAAAACAGCTAAGAGCCTTTACGGCAAAAATATCCTCTCCAGCGTATCCCGTCTGGAACGGTTTGCCGCCTGCCCCTTCGCTTACTTTGCGGAATATGGACTGAAAGCAAGACCACGACAGTTGTACCAGCTGCGCACCCCGGACTTAGGGAATTTGTTCCATCAGGTCTTAGAGCAATTTGCCGCTACACTGAAAAAAGACGGCATTTCTTGGCAAACCTTGACCCAAGAAGAAACAGAACGCCGTATGGATGCTGCTGTGGACGAAGCAGCGCCCCATCTGGGAAATGAAATCCTGCTGGATTCTGCCGCCAATCGTTACCTCATCAAGCGATTGAAGCGAATTTCCAGACGTGCCGGCTGGACACTGGTGCGCCATATCCAGAGTGGTATGTTTGAGCCGGCTGGCTATGAAGTGGGCTTTGGTCCCCATGAAGCATTGCCGCCCATCGTCATCGGTATGTCCGACGGCAGCAAACTGATTTTACGCGGGAAAATCGACCGTGTAGACCTGCTGGATGCGGAAGGCAATAAATTTGTGAAAATCATCGACTATAAATCCGGCACAAAAGCCTTTGATTTCCAAGATATTTATTATGGCTTGCAGTTGCAGCTGTTATTATACTTAGATGCTTATCTGAAAAACCACGGAACGGAATCCTACCGCCCCGGCGGTGTATTCTATTTCCGCATCACAGACCCCACCCAAACAGTAACGGAAGAAATGTCTGCCGAAGAAATCGAAAAACTCCTTTACAGCAAAATGCAGATGTCCGGTCTGGTGTTGGAAAACGAAACAGTCATCAAAGCCATGGATGAAGTCTTTGTAGACCCTGTCAGCGGCGGTATGCGGCTGGGTGCTTCGGACATCATCCCACTGAAATATACCAAAAAAGGAACCCCCACAGCATCTTCCCTGCTGGCAACGGAAGAAGAATACAACGCCCTTATGGCATTTACGGCAAAACGTGCTGCCACCATCGGCGAAAGCATGAAAGCAGGCATCATTACCCCTGCCCCTTATCGCAAGCAGAACAGCACCCCTTGTGACTACTGTGTATTTTCTTCCATCTGCCGTTATGAATACAAAGACCGTCCTTATTACCGGAATCTGAAAAAAATCGGCAAAGAGGACTTCTGGGAAAATCTCAATGAAACAGACGAAAGGAAATAAACATGATCATCAGACAGGAAACAACCTCTGACGCTTCTGCCGTATATGAGCTGGTGAAAACCGCCTTTGCTTCTGCGGAACACAGCGACGGCAACGAACAGGATCTGGTGGTGCTGCTCCACAAAAACCCCTCTTTCCAGCCTGCTCTTTCTCTGGTGGCAGAGGAAAACGGAAAAATTATCGGCTATATTCTGTTCTCTGAAATCAAAATCGGAGAAAAAACAGCCATTGCCCCTGCACCGCTGGCAGTACTGCCAGAACAGCAAAGAAAAGGCGTTGGGCTTGCCTTGCTGCAAGAAGGACACCGCATCGCAAAAAAACTTGGCTACAGCATCAGTGTCGTATTAGGCAGTGAAACGTACTATCCCAAAGCCGGCTATGTGCCTGCCTCTCGGTTCGGCATTGTCTGCCCCTTTGAGGGTGTGCCCGACGAAAACTACATGGCACTGCCTTTGCAGGAACCTGCTGGTGACTGGAATGGCACCGTTACTTATGACAAGGCATTTTTTGAAGTATAAAGGAGAACATCATGGATACAAAAGCATTTACTTCATTTTTGCACAGCAATATCCCCCTGACAGAATTTATGGACATTCAGGCGGAAACATACACACCGGAAAAAATGGTGCTTTCCGTGCCTTTTGCCCAGAATAAAAACGACAAAAACACAGGCTTTGCCGGCAGCATCAGCGCATTGATGACGGTCTGCGGCTGGTCTGTCATGTATGCCAATTTCCATGAACTTCTGCCAAAGGGCAATATCGTCGCACAGAAAACTCAGCTGCGGTACATTGCCCCCATCACCAGCGATTTTCGAGCAGAATGCATCTGCAATGATCCGGAAAGCAAACAGGCTTTGCTGGATTCTTTCGCAGAAAGAGGAAAAGGCAAACTGATACTCAACATCCAGTGTTTCTGCGGGGATTTGCTGGCGGCGGAAATGGAAGCAACCTACTACATCACAAAATAAATCATAACCACGCCTAAAAGACGTGGTTTGCACTAGCCCTATAAGGGCTTATTAAGAGCCAGCACCTAAATGACGCTGGCTTTCACTTCGTTCAAGCCTTGGTGGTATGATTATCTGCTACCCTTAAAAGGGTCTTCATACTCTTTTGTATTCAACTTATCTTCAATTTGATCTTGTTTTTCCTGTTCTCTGATATATTTTTGAATCGTTGCTGTATTTAAACCGACTGTACTTACATAATATCCTGTTGCCCAGAAATTCCTATTTCCGAATTTATACTTCAGATTTGCATGACGATTGAATATCATCATTGCACTTTTTCCTTTTAAGTATCCCATAAATTGTGACACACTCATT
>NZ_FRAH01000097.1 GCF_900142265.1 Anaerotignum lactatifermentans DSM 14214
AAGCGATACAGCATTGCTGAAAGCCCTGTATCTGGCTACCTTTGAAGCCACAAAAAAATGGACAACCACCATCCGGAACTGGGGTCAGGTCTACGGAGAATTAAGTATTATGTATGAAGGACGGCTTCCAGAATAAAAAGAACAGATTGGTTAAAACAGGCGGAAAAGCCGCCTGTTATTGACATGCCATCTTTTGGATGGTATATATAAAACAAAGGTGGAGTGCTTCATTTCAAAGCATTCCACCCAGTCTTATCATAGAAGAATCTTATTTACAGACTTTTCTTCATACCCTCCTTTTCGTCAAAGCCTACTTCCATTGGTCAATGTTATCATGCTTTCCCTTTCTATTTTTTGCTTATATATTGGGTACAGTCTCTTTTGCTCCCTCAAATCTGACGTTCATCCAAATAGATGGGATTTGTCCAAGCAGTTCTTCCATAAATATCACTGCATTTGACACGGACATATTTTTCATGTCCTTTCAATTTGTACTCTCCGTATGTCAACTCATTGCTGCGTGTTTTGGACATCAAACTGATGCCGTCATTGACGCAGTTTCCTGCGACAAAATCAATTCTGTACACATTTTCGCATTTTACATACACAACGCCGTCTTTGATGCCCCAATCTTCAATGGCAACGCCGCTGGAAGAATAGTAATTGCCTTTGAGCATATTCCGCAGGATTTCCTCTCTATCCAAACGGTCAGACTTCACCACCATATATCCACCACAGGCATCATCAAACAATCCTTCATTGTGATTGTCATCACTGGCAAAAGCCAGCATTTTTTTGCCGTCTCGCAGCATTTCATCCCAATACACTTCATCATAGCCCGTATTGCTTTCATTCACTGTATTATAATTGAAAATCTCCAAAGCCCAGATGCCTTCCAGATCACAGAATTCCGGATAAGAAACCCTAGACCAGATGGGATGGTTATAAGTAGTAATCATGCCATAGCTCCGCATTTCGTCACACAGTTCCTGTGCCGCTTTTTTGCCGTCCCAACTGCCAAAATAGTTCTTGATCTGTCTTCTTTCCAAATGGGCAAACTTCTTTTCTGCCTTTTCTTCCATTTCAGAAGTACCCAGAATCCCATGGATATGATGGACTTTCATTCTGTGTTTTCCGCTTTCGTCAAAAAGATTTACAGAGGCTTCCAGACCAGGAAGGATGATAAAATCCTCGCTGTCAAACTCGCTGCGATAATCTGTATAAATGTCATGGTCAGAAAAGCATAAAAAAGAATATCCGTTTTCTTTGAAAAGGTCTACCACTTCTTTGGGAGAAAGTTTCCCATCGGAATTTGTGGAGTGGCAATGGAGATTTCCCTTGTACCAGTTTCCAGTTTTGCTGAAGCCTTCCACATTCTTCATGCCATCCCCTCCTCAGATCGCCACACAGTTGTGTTCCGCAATAGATAAGTACACTTTTTCGCCGTCCTGAAAAATGGACACGCTTCTGAACAACGCATCCGCATAAACTTCAATGCCACCAACGTCAATGGTATAGCGCAAAACATTGCCTCTTGCGATATGTTCTTTGATAACACCTTCCATTTTGAAACGATCGTCATTGGCAATGGGCGCTTTGGACATCATGATGGTTTCTGGTCTAATGGCAACTTTTGTTTTCCATTCTGTGCCGGTTAGTTTTGCGATCTTATCTGCTTCAAAAATATTGTAGTTTCCGATAAAGCTTGCAGCAAAGGATGTCACAGGTCTTGTGTAAACTTCCACAGGGGTACCAGACTGTTCAATGACACCGTCATGGAACAAATGGATGACATCACTCATGACCATAGCTTCGTCCTGGTCGTGAGTTACAAAGATAGTTGTCAGTCCCAATTTATCATGGATTTCCCGAATGCTCAGCTGCAAAGATTTTCTCAATTTTGCGTCAATGGCACTCAAAGGCTCGTCCAGCAGCAATACTTTTGGCTGCATGACAATACCTCTTGCCAGAGCCACTCTCTGCTGCTGACCGCCGGAAAGATTACTGGGATATGCTTTTTCTTTCCCTTCCAGTTCCACGATTTTGATTGCCTTGGAAATACGTTCATGGATTTCCTCCTGAGGCAATTTTTTCAGCTTCAGACCAAAAGCCAGATTTTCTTCCACTGTCATATTGGGGAACAGACTATACTGCTGGAAAACCATACCGATGTTTCTGTCTTTGGGTTCTTTCGTTGTAATGTCTTCCCCATCCAGAATGATCTGACCATCTGTCACTGCTTCCAGCCCCGCAAGGGAGCGCAGCAGGGTACTTTTCCCACAGCCGGAAGGACCTAATAATGTGACAAACTGTCCTTTTTCAATTTTCAGGTTGATGCCTTTGAGCACATGGTTATCACCATAAAATTTATTGATATTCTTAAACTCAATGTACGCCATTTTCAGTTCCTCTTTCTTTCTTTCTCTGAATAAAAAATGCACAAGCAGAAATCAGTAATGTTACCACAAACAATACAACAATCACTGCACAGGTACGCTGACCTGATTTTTTCATTACATCATACAAATACATCTGGGCTGTCTGGAAATGCCCGCCGGCAAGGGTATTGACGATAACGAAATCCCCAAACACAATTGCCATAGCCAGCATAATGGATACGGTAACACCATTCATGATATTGGGCACCACCACATGGAAAAATGCGTAAAATTTGCTTGCGCCCAACATCTGCGCCGCTTCGATGAGCTTGTTCGCGCCAATGCCATGGAGGTTATTGCGAATCCCCTGATAGATATAAGGCAGAATGACAATCATATAGGTAGAAATCAGCAGGAAAATACGATTGTTAAAGGGCTTTGGCACAGATGTATATAAAGACAGTACGCAGATGGGCAGGATAACCCCCTGCACTGCATAAGGGATGGTACAGAGGATCTGCACATATTTATCCCATTCCGGTTTGTAAATGTAAGTTACATACATTGCCAGCAAAACGATGATGGTGCACAGTAAGATAGGCACAATGGAAATCAGTACCGTTCTGCCAACGGAAAGCCAGAACACCGGATCAGAAAAAATTTCCATATAAGCCGTCAATGTAAAACGCTTTGGCAGGACATCAATCCATTCTTCAAACAAGGAATAGATCAGCGTCATTGCCAATGGGATCAATAGATACGCGATGATGACAACAATGGCCAGCTTCGCGCCTTTTTTATTTGTTTCCATAAACTCAGATTCCTTTCTTTACAGTCAACTTATTCTGTATCATAATGGCAGCAATCATAAATACCATCAGAACAACAGCAATGGCACTGCCGAATTCCGGTCTTTGTACCAAGTCACCCACAAACTGTTCAGACAGACGGATGGGCAGCAGGGACACGTTGTTCATCAGCAGGGCATAAGCAGAAGCGTATGCCGCCAGCGCGTTTGCGAACAATACAGAAAATGTGCTTAAGATGCTTGGCATCAGAATGGGAACCCCGATTTTGGTCCAGAAAGTGAAGTTGGTTCCACCCAACAGGGCATTGGATTCCTTCCATTCTTTCCGAATGGCATCAAAAGCAGGAATCAGCAGCAGTGTTGACAAAGGTATCTGGAAATACACATAAATCAGCAGCAGCCCAAAAATAGAATACAGTGGGAAGTTTGCCAGAAATTCGATGCCGTAGTTGCTTCCGATCATGGTCATGACACCCACATTCCCGAACATGATGATGTACGCAAATGCCAAAGGCACACCGGAAAAGTTGGACACCATGTTCAAAATGCTCATGAAAATATTGTTCAGCTTGCCTTTCGATTCATGCACCGCCTTGGCTCCGATGAATGCCACAATCAAACCTATGATGGAAGACAAAATAGAAATGATCAGGCTGTTTACAATGGCTTTTTGGTACAGCGGCTTTGTAAAGATATTGATATAGTTTGCAAGTGTAAAGCCAAAGTCTTCTCCTTCCGGTACAAAGCTTCGGATGATTGTATAAATAATCGGAATCAGTTCAAATAAAACGCACAATACCAAAAAGGGTATTAACGCCAATAAGTATGTCTTTTTCTGTTTCATATTTTACCTCACATATATAGGAAGGCTGTCAAAGTTACTCGACAGCCCCCCATTTTACATCTATGATTGATTATTTTGCGTATGCAATAACTTCTTCCTGCCAACGAGTACCTAATGTTTTCGCTGTTTCATCCCATGCTGCCTGATCTTCTACCATTCTTGCGTTTGCATACTGTTCATCAGGGATCATTTTTGCTTTTACTTCTTCAGGAAGTTCTACATCACGAACAGGTTTTGCGTAGCCTTTTGCCAGATTGATCTGACCTTCGTCGCTGAGGATGTATTCACGAGCCAGTGCAGCGGCGTATGGACGTTTTGTATAGCTGTTGATGATTGTGCAGTAACCGCTCTGGATAGATGCTTCTTCCGGTACGAATACAGAGAAATCTGCGTCAGGATTGTTTTCCACAAACTGATCACGGTAGCCCAAAGCGTTGTAGTCCCACAGGAATGCGACACCAACTTCACCTTTTTCGATACGAGCCTGTGTGAATTCACCCAGATCCAGACGACCCTGTTCCGCGATCTTACGGAAGTATTCCAGACCGGGATCGATGTTGGATTCATCACCGCCGTAAGCAATGGCAGCAGCCAGTACGGCAAACTGTGCCTGTGTCGCAGCCTGAACGTCACCAACGGCTACCATATAATCACCGTTGAGGATGTCTTCAAAGCTTGTAGGTGTTTCTTTTACGATTTTATTGTTTACCAGGACTGTCATTGTGCCATAGTAACCAATGATCCAGTCGCCGTCATCGTCTTTTGCCCAATCAGGAATGGAATCCCAGTAGCTTGTTTTGTACTTCAGGGTTACGCCTTCTTCTTCCGCAACGGGTCCGAATGCCTGACCAACGTCACCGATGTCTTTGGTAGCGTCTTCCCCTTCTGTTTTAAACAACGCGATTTCTTCCGCACTGGACATATCTGTATCCTGATGTGCAATGCCATACAGTTCTTCGATTTCCTCCCATGTTTCCACCCAGTTTGCCCAAGTGTCCGGCATACCAACGGATTCGATCTTTCCGTCTTCTTTTGCTTTTTCAATGATTTCGTCCACAGACAAAGCGTTTAAGTCAACTGCCGCAGTTGTTTCTCCGCCGCCGCAGCCTGCAAGAGTTGACAAACAAAGACCGATTACAGCAGCTGTTTTCAATAATTTCTTCATTTTTTCCTTCCCTTTCTTTTGCTCTTTTCGTTTTTGCCGGACTCATTATATAAACGAAATATTAAGTCTAACAGCGCGGTCGTGTTAAAAAAATGTGAAAATTTTAGTGGATTTTTAAGAATTTTGTATTTTCTCCAATCATGTTTCCCGGAACCCACAGCTCCACTTGCAATCTTATCACGCCTTAATATCAAACCATAAACGGATATACAAAAAGACGGCAAAGCCCTCTTTGCCGTCTCAAAAATTCCAATATACCGTAATGGGCACGTCTCTCGATCTAGGAATCCGCCTTCCCACATCGATATGATCGATCAAAGCTTCCACCATCTCTCTGGTCAAATGCTCCGTATGGATATATTTTTCCACCAGCTCTTTCCGGTTTTCCCCTGCCTTTTGTCTTTCCTCTATTTCCAAAATCTGCTTCCTGCATAGTTCCAATGCTTCTTCCAGTCGCTTCTTTTCCACGGAAAACGCCCTTGTCATGTCCAGATAATCTTCTTCTGTCAAAATTCCTCGCACCTGATCCAGATATAACGCCCGAAGGGCTTTTTTGCGATCTAGAATCTTTTTTTCGTAAAATTTCATCCGATTCGCAACACTGTTTTTCTGTTTTTCATATTCCTTATCCCATTGGATTCCCTGTTGCAAGGCTTCCTGATCCAGATAATTCTCTACTAGCCGTTTCAGCTCCTCCATAACTTTGCTTTCCAAACGGCTGACAGAAATGAAAGCACCTCCGCAAGCATCTTTTGACACAGAACGGTTGGGGCAAGTTAAAAACCGCCAATTCTCCCGTTTGCCGGAGCGCAGCACATAGCCACATTCTGCACAGCGAGCTTTACCAGAAAACAGCCCAATGGTACCAGTGATAAAAGGCTTTGCTTTTTGTTCCCTCATTGCTTTTACCTTTTCCCACAATTCTTTTTCTATGATAGGTTCATGGGTTCCTTCCACCCGATACCATTGTTCCTTGGGGCGAGGCTTATTCTTCTTTGTTTTATAAGAAACACTGCCGTATTTCCCCTGCACCATATTGCCTATGTACATTTCGTTTTCCAGCATATCCGCAATGGTGTAATATTTCCACAGGGTGCTGTTTTTCTGCTTTGTCGGCGTTTTGATGATTCCCTTTCGGCGTTTATATTCCGTGGGATTGGGCACCCCCCTATCATTGAGCATTCGTGCAATGGCAGATTTTCCATAGCCTTGAGAAAATAGTGTAAACACTTCTCGAACCACCTGTGCAGCCTCCTCATCAATGATGAGGTGCCCCTTTCGTTCTGGGTCTTTTTGATACCCATACAATGCCGTAGCGCCAATATGAAATCCATTTTCCCGCCGATTCCGCAGAACGCTCCGAATATTATCGGACATATCCTCCAGATACCATTCGTTGACCAGACCATTGATCTGCCGTGATTTTTTGTTACCTTTCACGTCTGTATCGGCATTGTCCACAATGCTGACAAACCGGATACCCCACTGGGGAAATAACCCATGGAGGTATTTTTCCACCAGCTCCAATTCCCTTGTAAAACGGGACTGGGTCTTGCAAAGGATGATGTCAAAAAGCCTTTTTTCCGCATCTTCCAAAAGACGCCGAAACGCCGGTCGATTCCGATCAGCACCAGCATAGTCATCATCGCTGTAAATGCCGTAAATCTCCCATCCCTGTTCTATGGCATACTGCACCAGCATGGATTTTTGATTCTGGATACTGGCGCTGTCGTCAGCGAAGCTGCGCTTATCCCGATCTTCTTCCGATAGTCTACAATAGATGGCTGCCTTCACATGGATTACCTCCTCTCTATCATCTGTGAAGCATTTCTTTGTTCCGCTCCATTTGATTGATGAGGCTGATCCAAGCCTTTGTGAATTGTTCCCGTCTTGGTTCGCTGTTGCCGTCTCGAAATACACTTTTACAGGTATTTTCCTGTCTTTCTTTCATACAGTCCACCTCCCTATATTTATTTATGCCCTTTGGGATGTCCATTTTCTTGTTTGACTCTGTCGAATGGTTGAAAAAAAAGAGAAGCTTCTAAAACATTTCTCTTTCAAATCATTCGAAAAACAGCCCCTCGCATTTATACGCCCATTTCTTACTTCTTTTTTACGTTTTGACAATACCATAGAAGCCCCCATGCTTTTTTGCTACAATCATACTATAAGAAGCGAAAGGGAATGCCGCAGCAAAAAATATAAGGAGGTAGAAGATATGGCTGATCTTGAACAAAAAACCATGAATGACATATGCGAATCCACAGACAACAACACCGCTCCAAAATTACCATCCCAAGATACTGCCGCAGAAGAAACCCTTTGGAAGAAGTCCATGAACCGCATTTTGGTAGGCATCACACTGACTGCCATTACATTGAACTTTGGACTTCTTAATTACATTTTCCCAACCATTGGAACCATGCTGCTTCTTTTTGGTTTTCGTGCCTTACAACATGAAAACAAGTGGTTCAAAAGATGTTTTATCATCTCCATCATTCGCACCGCATATTTCTTCTGGATGCTGATATGGAACACCACCATACTGCACAGCACCATATATTCATCGGCAATGAACACTGTGCTGTTCATCGCAAATCTGCTTTTACAGTTTGCGCTTTTTATTTGCCTTTGGCAGGGCTTTCTCTCCATTCGGCAAAAAGCCGGGCTTTCTCCTCACGCAGGCAGCGCAGCTGCCCTAATTGTTTGGTATTGCCTGATATGCCTCCTCGCTTTAGTACACTACAACGGCTTTATCATTGCCCTGATCATGTTTATCGCTTATTGCCGCATTATCTACAACCTGAATAAATTATCCAAAGAACTGGATGAAGCAGGATATGAAATCAGCGACGTTCCTGTCAAATGGACAAACCGACGGATCACCTTTTCGCTTATTTTGCTGCTGTTGGCGGGAGGCGCATGCGGTTATCTTTTTTGCAGCAGTTATCCAATGGAGTGGACTGCACTGCCTGCTGATGAACACAATAATGTGGAGGACATCAAAGCACAGCTCATAGACCTTGGATTTCCCGCCTATATCCTGAACGACCTCCGTGCGGAAGACATTGCTGCCTGCAGCGGCGCACTGGAAGTTGTTGCGGATGAAACCGATCTCTCACTGGATGACTCTGAAAGAGATACGGAATCAGCTGATGATGCCAAAGACCTTCGTATCACAGGCATCGGCGTAAAAGTTTCTGACGATCGGGAACGCTGGATTATTTTCCACCATTTTTTATGGAATCAGGCACCCAAATTTTATGGAACAGAAGCCATTCAGCTTTGGCCTGTTTACAGAGATCTTTCCGACGGATGGGATTCCGGCGGCGATGTAACAGGGCGTGTTTTATATAACAGGAATGAAGAAACCTTTGTGGCTGACTATTATTCATTGGGCACACAAACATATGCTTCCAACAGTTTCTTCTTTGGTCCCCAAGACAACACCGATGTGTTTGCCACATTCTCTATGCCTCGACAGGGCAGCAGTTATAGAGGCTATATTGCATATCCCATTGAGGAAGTACAAGACGGATGCATTATCAGTAGTTGGATTCATTACGTACACCAGCAAAGCTGGATGCAGTATCCTGTTATGACAGCAATGGAAAAGAGAATGACAAACAGTTGGAACTATGCTGGAGTATTTCAAGCATTGGAAGACGCCCTGCAATTTTACCCATCAGATGAAGGTATCGAAATGATCAGCTAAACAACAAGAGCACTTTCCCCAGCACTTTAAACCGCATCCCATTGGTGGCATCTTCATAAGAAAACAAAGAAAGCCAAAATCCTTATCATGACAAAGGATTTTAGCTTTCTTATTTTATTAAGATTTTATTTGTTATGTTTTCTTATGAAGACAGCCGTCGCAATTCCCCTTTAGAAATCAAGGAAAAGAAAAATCAATGGTTGCTTAAGGGGAAGTTGCTTTGGCAGACCTTCTTTTGATAGGAAAAACGGCAGTGTGAAACTTTTTCTGTAAATATGTAATTGAAGAGGTTCTTCTATGGTAAAATTTAAATCATAGGAGGACCTTTTATTATGGCAAAACAGAAGAAACCCATACATCGGGTACAAATGACAGAGGGAAAACGAAACATTATTCATCAGCTCATGGAAGAATACGATATTCAGACAGCTGAGGATATTCAGGAAGCTCTAAAAGACCTTCTGGGCGGAACCATCAAAGAAATGATGGAAGCAGAAATGGAGGATCATCTCGGATATGAAAAATCTGAGCGTTCTGACAATGAT
>NZ_FRAH01000043.1 GCF_900142265.1 Anaerotignum lactatifermentans DSM 14214
TTGAAGTCTTCGTCATAGCGAATACCTTTGCTGTTTGTTGACATGTAAATACCTCCTTTTGGTGTCTACTTTATTGTAATAGATAGTTACTTTATGTGTCCACTTTTTTAATATAGATCCATGTTGCTTATTATAGTAAAGAAGAGAAAAGCAGGGAGAGTTTAAAACGGAGGGGAAAAAATGAAGCGAATATTGAGTAGAGTATTAGTAGGGGCGTTAGTGGTAAGCTGCTTAAATGTTCAGGTATATGCAATGGACAAGCGCGATGGTATTGTTTACAAAAATGGAGAAAGGATAGAGTTATCGCAAGAAGATCTGCAGGAATTAGAAGACTCATATCAGGAACTGGAAGAGATTAGAAGAGATAAACAAGAGAATAGAGAGAAATATGTTACTCATCGTACACATGATGAATTAAATGAAGAAGCATCTACTTATGCGTATGATATTTTGGGTGAAATTGAAACAAATGATACCAAATCAACGGCAGATACAGTACGTGAATGTGTCGATATGGAGGGAACAATCTCTGAAGAAGATGATATTGATTATTTTAAAATCAAGTATAATGACTATGGTTTGGCAGAAGTCAGATTATCTAGTATACCAAGTCAGTGTGACTATGATTTAAAAATTTTTAATGAATCTCTCGATGGTATTGCTACAAGTTATAATTCTGACAATGAACCAGAACACTTATATTTTTATGTAGTTCCAGATGAATGGTATTACTTTAGAGTTACTTCAGCTGTTTCTGCTGATGATACGGATACATATAAATTAAGGGTCTATGAATTAGTAACGGATTATCGTGCTAATTTATATGGAGCAAGGCAAAGTGATATTGACACAGAAGGAGATGTAACTGCTGGAGAACAATACTTCGGCACAGAGGGTGATTTTGCCGTAAATGGATTAGGATATGATGTAGTAGGAGAGTGTGAACCAACAAAAACAAGGATTTATGACTGTGAAGGCGCTTCAGTTGTTACATTTTCTGGTCATGGATTTCCTCATAAAATAAAATTTTCTGTTGACGGAAAAGAAGAAACTAAATATAAATGCGGTATTATAATAGGAGAAGATCAAAAAGATGGTAGCTATAACTACGCAGGAATTGATGATATGTATCTTGATGCTTGTCGTTTAGCAGTTTTATCTTCATGCCAAACAGCAGCAGAACCCAAAGAGGGGTATAATTATAATATTGCAGAATATATGGTTGAAGATGCCAATGTTAAATCTTCGATTGGTTGGAGAGTAAACGTCTATAGTCCAGATATGACAGAATGGCTGACTGAATTTTATAAAAAATTAGCAGAAGGATTTACTGTAAGTAACGCACAATCGTATGTAGATAATATGTTTGCTAAAAAATGGGATGAAACTGTATATACTTCTGTAATCTATGGTGATAAAGATACGACTGTAACATTGCCTATTACAGACACCAAAGCGCAGAATGTAAATATTACTGATATATTCACTTATATTGATGAAGACCTTCATATCAACAAAGCAACGAAAGATTTCCATGAGGTTGAAAACTATTTAGCCAAGAAAGTTCCTGGCTTTAATTTAGAAGATTTTGTGTTAGATGAGTATCAGTTAATGGACAGAAATGGAATGTATTATTTGAATTATAATTATGTTGTTAGCGGATATGAAACTCCTTATTATGTAATGGTTTATTGTGAAAATGATATTCCAGTAAAATATTATGTGAAATTACCATCTGATGAGCAGAAACAAGCAATGAAACCTGTTCAAGTATTAAATATGGATGATAAGATTGCAGAAGCAAAGGAAAAAGCAGTAGAAAACATCTTTGAGAATAAATATTTGGACAACCTTACTGTAGAATCACAGGAAGTAACTTCCAAAATGGACGAAAATGGAAACACTTACTTATATGTAAGTACAACTTATACTTTTACAGATGATGACGATGTAATTACTGGAGTGGATAAATATCAGTATGTACTGCAATGTAATTTATAAATCATGCAGCGATTACCATAAAAGATCTGTCAAGTAATTACTTTAGTCATAGAAAAATGGGGGTAAATGACCTTTCGGATATGGCAAATCTGAAAGGTCATTTATTGGGTGCTTTAGCTTAACAAAACCCCTAGTTCTACTAGGGGTAAATAAAATACTTTAGTATATTTTTTTTGAATGATAATTACTATGGATTTACTAATTATCAAATGAAGGATAGATATGCAATATTAAATTAACATACTGTATTCTCAATTATAGTACCTGTTTACAGGTTGCAGTGCAAATAAATGCGATGATATTTTTCGATGCCCCTTTTAGGGGTTGGCACGTAATACCCCTTCTAGGGGTTGATCAAACCACTAGTTTACTAGTGGTTTTGATTAGAAATTTGGGGAATTTTGGAAAAAGAGCAGGAAAATTTCCCTGCTCTTTAAAGAATATGGGGATATTCTTTTGATGTGCACCACTTGTATTATAACATGAAATTAATTTTTATCAAGATGTATCAACTACGATTTTGAGCAAATGGCATAAAATAGTGAAGGGAATTTTCGCTATTTTTCGTCATTTCGACATATAGTAACAATTCATATAAATGAATTGTTACTATATATTTTTCTTTTATTATTCTTCAAACGAAAAAAGATATTACATTTAGGTGATATCAATCTCTTAAAACAGGATAGAAAAGAGAGAGTAATTAGATTTTGAATAGTGATATAAACTTTACAAGAAGAATAAAATTATATATATTAGAGAAAAAAGAACTTCTATGTAGAAGTTCTTTTTTCTCTAATATGAAAGCAATAAATTAAGAAAGCATAGCTTTTATAGCTGAAAGGAGCGTTTATATGAAGTATTCTATAAAATCTGGTATTTTATTTGCGATTGTGTCTACGGGACTTGTTTTGACGCTCATCAATATTGTAGGTGAAAATAATTATATGGGTATGCAGACAAATGTGACAACTAATAATGCTGAAATAGAAAAAGGCAGTCCCACGATGGGCAGCATTCAAGATGATTTAATTGTGTATCTAAGGGAAAATCACCCGGAAATTAGATTTGGAAGTAAGAAATTTGTAGATTATGCTTGTGGCGTTGCTTCAGAAGATATAGATCCAGAGCTGAAGAAATTACCAAATTAGGAAGATATTGTTTTTTACTGTGCACAGTATTTGCACGAACTGGATGAGTACCAAGCGGAGGGAAAAAAGACTATTCCTTTTATTGGCTTTAGACCTTCTAAGGAGTTTAGATCAATGACAATAGAAGATATACAAAATTGATGTACATAAATAGAGTATTAGCGAAATAATGAAAATTAAAAATAATAGGAACTTTAAGTATATTTGAGTAAAAGAATATTATAAAAATACAACTATATCGTTTGGGGTACAATCAAGAATATTGCAAAGTTTCTCCACTGTCAAAAGTGTAATATTTTTATTTTTCTTTAAAGAATCTAATGTTTTGTTGTCAATACCAGCTTTCAGAAGTTGATATTGAGAGATATTTTTTCTTTTCATGGTATTCCAGAGAGGAGCATAACTTATGATGAGAACCACCACCTAAAATAAAAGATAGATAAATTATAGGTGAAATATATAGAGAACAATATTGTGATTATATCCACAATGTTATATAATTATATATATATGTGGAATTTGACTTAATTAGTTATGCAGGAAATGTGGTGATAGCAAAATGTATTTCAACAAAAAGCGATGGAAAGAATATAAAGAAAGAATGAAGTTAAATTGTTGTATACTTTGTCAGCCAAGACTTTTAAGTGATTTTTTTTATATTACGCATACAGAAGAAGAAATATTCGATGCTGAAAGAAGGGAAATACAGAAGTTGATTGATTTGATTGAAAATATGACGTTGGTAAGGGCTTAGGTAAAATTATTTTTAGATTGTAGCAGAGAAATTTAAGCAATACAAAATAGCGTAAAGGAAAGATGCAATGGATTTTGCAAATTAAAAAATAGATAAAATGGTGCAAAGTTTACAAATCACTGACAGAATAAAGTTGCGACATACCTTTCAAAAGAAGACAACAAATCAATTTTGGGGAAATTTTACAACTAAATGAAGAAGTTATCAAGGGAAGAAGATTAAGGAGTTTGTACATGAAAGTGTAGAGGAAGTGTTTAATGGGCTATTGGAAGCCGAAACAGAAAAGCCCCAGTATGAGAATAATAAACAGAGCTAGGACTGCTATAGTGGTTTTTAAAGCGGCAATCATATACTTTTGGACATTATGTCCAGAAGTATTTCTGAAACTAAATTGGCACTACTTCGACACTTAATTGATACTGCTCTGACATTTACACGATATTTCTTATATGATAAGATACCAATATGGAAGTCTATCCAAACAACAAAATATATTTTTTATTCAAAGGCATTTGATTATGAAAATCAGATGCCTTTTTTATATTCCATTTACAGGAGGTCAAAACATGAAAAAAGAGAAGAAGAAAAGATTTTCCATTGCTCAGGCAGGCTATCTACTTTTTTGTAGCAGTACCATGTTGCTTTATATGACGGAGCCTGTTTTTGCGGCAACTGTATGGGAAAAGGCTACGGAAATCATGAAAGATGTATATGGTCAAATTGTAGCTATATCCACCATAGCGGCAGTAGTAACGGCTGCTATTGCACTTTTGATGATGAACTTTTCCAGAAGTGGCAGGACGGTAGACGAGTCCAGAGCTTGGTTGAAACGAATCATCATTACATGGGCAATCATCAATGGTCTTGGATTTATCATGGCATATATCACACCATTTTTTGAAGGTGGTCAATGGAAGGCATAAGCAAAGGAGGGATTTCCTTTGGGAATACTTGATGGAATTGTAGAATGGATTGCAACACAGGTGATGAACATACTGGATATGATCAATACATCAGTTTTGGGGGCTTTGGGATGTGATATGGAAACATTTTTGATGTACTTCCCAGCAGCTGAAACATTTTATAGTATCATTGTTGCACTTGCCATTGGCTTGCTTCTGTTAAACCTAGTCTTTCAGTTGTTCCGAAATTTTGGAGTATCCAGTAGTGGAGAGGCAGAAAATCCAGTCAGTCTTACAATCAGAACTTGTATTTTTCTGTTTCTTGCTTTTTTTGCAAAGGATATCTTAGATATTATCTTAGATATCGGAGGAACGCCTTATACGTGGCTGATGACAGAAGAACTGCCACCACTGGATTTTGCAGATTTCAATTCTGTATTGCTTACTGTACTAGGGGCTTCATTAAGTGGTTCCATTGCACTGATTGCTTTGATATTACTGGTGATTCTCGCATGGAACTATATTCGACTGCTATTTGAAGCAGCAGAAAGATATGTTTTATTAGGTGTTTTGGTGTATACAGCACCATTGGCTTTTTCCATGGGTGGTTCGCAAAATACTATGAATATTTTTCGAAGCTGGTGCAGGATGCTGGGCGGACAAATTTTGATGATATTGATGAATGTATGGTGCCTTCGTATCTTTACATCTATGTTTGCTGGTTTTATTGCTAATCCGTTATCTTTGGAAAACGGAAATTTTCTGATCTGGTTTTTGTGTGCAGTTGCGTTTTTGAAGGTTTCCCAGAAAATAGACAGTTTTGTTCAGATGCTGGGAATCAATGTAGGCAGAACAGGAAGTTCTATGCTTGGTGAAGCAGCCATTGCTATGCGTACCATTGATCGGGCGAGAAAGGTCGGTGGCAGTAAATCTTCTACCAGCAGTGCTACAAATCATCAGGAAACATTTTTACACGGTGGCTTGGCAGGAGCCGTAGGCAGACAGTTCAGCCAAGGTGCAATCCATAATATCACTGGAAAAAGCGATAGTATCGCTTCCAATATTGCCAGATCTATTTATAATTCTTCTATCCAAAACGGTGGTGGATTTTCCACAAATGTCATAAGCAGTATTGCAAGGGGTGATGTTACGAAAACAGGAACCATGAAAGGAGAAGAAGCAGTACAAGCATTTTCTTCCTATATGGGCGTAAATCATTCTTCTATGGAACAGATGGCTCATACTGAAAATACGACGCAGAAAAATGATACAGAATCTACAGGGGATTCTGGTCAATTCTCTGTTGCTGGTACAGAAAGTAACAATTCGCAGGAAACGACCTTTGTAGATATGCAAACTTCTGCGGAACAGGTAATTGCGGAGTATCAGCAGAATATTGGTGCTTCTACTTCCGAATATTATGGAAATGATGCTGTGGATTCAAGTCCACAGATGAATGCTGATACAATCCCATTTTATAGTGAAAACAATCATCAGGAGCAAAGTGCTTTTCAGGATAGGGGCGGTGTTTCTGTGCCTTATTCAGAAAATGAAAGTTTCAGCAGCGTAGAACCTAATGGAGTTACAGAAGTACCCGTATACAGTCAAATAGAAATGGGTGGCGGCAGGATCACAGGTGTGGAAACAACACATGAGTTTTCAGAAGGCAGGGCATTTGCTATGTATGATACGGAGAAATATATGCCGCCAGTGAAAGGCGATTATAAAACAGTAACCGCAGCAGATGGGTCAAAGTGGTATCATCAGTATGCTCAGCCAACTGTAATCAAAGAGCCTTTTATGAAGGAAGATGGAAAGATACAATATCAAGAACACATTGAAAATAAATTGCCAGAGCCACCGAAAAGAAGGGATAGGGTATAATTTTCTATAGGTTGTGTAGTTTTCTTATAAACAGCATATAATAGAGAAAGATATTGACGTACAATAAACTGTACGTTATAATTTAAGTACAGAATACTGTACGTTTATAAGGAGGGATAGTATGATCGCTGTTAACTATACAACATTACGTGAAAATATGAAATCCTGCATGGATAAAGTAACTGATGATTATGAAACACTAATTGTTACTAGAAAAGACAATAAAAATGTGGTAATGATCTCTGAAGAAGCTTACAATAACCTGATGGAAAATATTTATGTTGTTGGCAACAGAGCAAATTATGATTGGCTGATGGAATCCAAGGCACAGTTAGAGCAGGGGGATTTTTCTTCTCATGAATTGATCGAGGTGCCTGAAAATGAATAAGGTATTTACGAAAAATGGTTGGGAGGATTATCTTTATTGGCAAACGGAAGATCGAAAGACGTTGAAAAAGATCAATTCGTTATTGGAAGATATTTCTCGAAATGGTAATGAAGGAATTGGTAAACCGGAAGCTCTCACAGGTAATCTAGCAGGTTTTTGGAGCAGACGCATCAATGACAAAGATAGATTGATTTATAAAATTGATCAAAACAACATATATGTATTAGCCTGTCGGTATCACTATGGAGATAGGTAATTAGAAAAGTTCTGAATGTTGATTTCAGAACTTTTTTTATGCTAAAAAAGGAGGTAATCAATGGGTGCAGAAACAGAATGCAGTGCAGGCAGTCAGTATCTTGAAAGCCTTCAAATATGGCAAGGGCGGTCCTTTTGCAGCAGCGGAAGTACTTTGGGACCAAAAAGAAAATATTGGTAAAGGTCTGGCTGGACTGGGATTCCTGTTGCTTTTGCCGATATTGTTTCTTTGTATGCTGCCTTCTTTTTTATTTGGAGGTTTTGGTTCTATGGAGGCTTTGAACAGCCAAACGGCTATCATGCAAAATTTGCAATCTTATCAAAGTGCAGTATGGACAGCAGTAGATCATGCGCATGAAAGTATCCTTACACAGATACAGTCAGAGATAGATGGACTGGGTGAGGACGAAACGGCAGTGATTTCAGATGATTTTCATTACGTAAGCGCAAATGCGATGCTGATTTTGTGCCAGTATTCTGTATGGAAAGGAACGGAGGACATCAGTACAGAAGAAGTGATGTCACTCATTCAAAATCATGCAGATGCATTATTTACTTATGACGTATCAACATCTACATCAGATGGTATCACAACCTATACTTATACGGTGCAGTATGCAGGAGATGATTATTTCGCCGATGAAATCTTCCGTCTAAACGAAAGAGAAAAACAAAAGGCGTTGGATTATGCGTCTAATTTGCAAATATTTCTATATGGCAGTATGATGGGGGCTGTCAGCGCACAAGTCAGTGCAGAAGTGTTGGCATATAGCGATCTCATCAAAAAATATGCGGAACAATATGGCATCCCTCAGTTTTTCGATGTAATCTGTGCGGTAATGATGGCAGAAAGCGGTGGCAGAGTACCAGATGTGATGCAGGCAAGCGAGTGTCCTTATAATACCAAATACCCGAAGAAACCAAACGGTATCACTGATCCGGAATATTCCATTGAAGTCGGGGTGCATTATCTTGCTGATTGCCTTCAGGGTGCTGGATGTAGTTCTCCCAGTCAGATGGACGAGCTTAGCTTGGCATTACAGGGCTATAATTACGGAAACGGATATATCGGCTGGGCATTGGAGAATTATGGGGGATACAGTGAGGCAAACGCATTGGAGTTTTCCAAACTGATGCAGCAGAAATTGGGATGGAGTAGCTATGGTAATCCCAAATATGTAGCGGCTGTCATGAAATATTTGGTATTCACTGGTGGTGGAGTTTGGGGTTCTCCTTTTATAGGAAAAAACTGGAACGCTGCTGTATCTTCGGAGTTTGGCTACCGTGTAGATCCTCTGAACGGCAGTCAGGCTTTTCATGAAGGATTGGATATTGCATATCCCACAGGTACACCAATCAATGCTGTTTCAGGCGGGGTTGTCACTTCTGTTGTATTTTCCGAAACAGGATACGGGCACCATATTCGTGTGGACTGTGGAAATGGTGTGCAGGTACTTTATGCCCATTGTAGTGATATTTTTGTGACGAAAGGACAAAGTATTGCTGCCGGACAAGTTATTGCAGAAGTAGGTGCAACTGGCAGAGTGACCGGAGCACATCTGCATTTGGGTGTGTTGGTCAATGGTGAAGAAGTGAATCCAAGGGAGTATATCAGCCAATGAGAAAGGAGGTCGGAAATCATTTCAAAGTCAAAAGAAGAACGAGATATTTATTTGATTCCACCAAACTTCATCAGTGAAGGTTCACTATTCGGTGGGATACTGAAGCTGAGAAATGCCATAGAAGCCGTAGTTTTTTCCTTAGGAATTGCAGTTCCTGTGTTGAAGATAGCGGCTTTTTCCTTTACCACAAAGATCATCATTCTGTGCCTGACGGCTTTGCCGGCAGGCATTTTTGCTTTGATCGGTGTGGGCGGAGAGAGCCTGACAGCATTTCTCATGAATTTTTTCCATTTTCTACGTACAAGAAGAACGATATCAGTAGAAACAGTGTGCGTGTCAGAGGAAAAAAGAACGGACAAGCATTTGTTCCCGGATATTGGTGATCTGCCAGAGGAGTTTGATGAGGAAGAAAAAGTGTCTGCTCGTAAAAAAAGAAAAAAGAAACAGCCTGCAGAAGCAGATTTCTTCCCAGTAGAGAAGATTGAAAATGGTATCTGCTATCTAAAGGATAAGAGATATATCAAAATCATGGAGATTGAGCCTATCAACTTTCTATTACGCAGTGCAAGAGAGCAAAGAAACATCGTCTACTCCTATATGTCATATTTGAAAATCAGTCCAGTGAAAATGCAGATTAAGGTCATATCGAAAAAAGCGGATATTGGAAGTCATTTGCAGAAAATACAGAATGATATCGCACAAGAGAAAAATGAAAAGTGCAAGATCCTTTTGATGGACTACTATAATCTGATTCGACGTATCGGCTTGAAAGAAGCTGTTACCAGACGATTTTTCATGGTTTTGGAATATGAACCCATGCCTGGCGGCAGTAAAAAGAATGAGGAGAAAGAAGCCATTGCCCAGCTGCATATTGCGGAACAGACAGCCAGAACATATCTTAGACAATGCGGCAACGAGGTCATAGAACAGGAAAAGCCAGAAGAATTTATGGCAGAGCTGTTTTATATCCTTTTGAACCGCAAAAAGAGCAATTCTGTGGGTTTTGTGGAAAATGCAGCAGAAGCTGTGGATGAATACTTCTTGGCTGTGGATAAAACGGACAAAATAGAAATCCCCATATCCTCTTTGGTGATGCCAAAGGAGATTAAGTTCCAAAAAGGCAGTTATATTGAGATAGACGGTTTATATTACGCTTATTTTATGATACCGTCAGATGGCTATAAATCACAGGTGGCAGCAGGCTGGCTTTCTCTCTTGGTCAATGCCGGAGAAGGGATTGATGTGGATATTTTCCTCAATAAGGAGCCAAAGGACAAAGCACAGTTCCGTTTAGGTCAGCAGATTCGTATCAATCGCTCTAAAATGAAGGAAACATCAGATACCAATACAGACTTTGATGAAATCGACAGTGCAATACGTTCTGGCTATTACTTGAAAGAAGGTCTTGCAAATAATCAGGATTTTTATTATATGAATATCCTCATTACCATCACTGCCGACAGTGTAGAAGAATTGGAATGGCGAAGCAATGAAATGAAGAAACTGATGGTGTCGCAGGATTTGCAGATGAAGCTATGCTATTTCAGGCAGGAACAGGCATTTTTGTCTACCCTACCATTGAACAAAATGGAAAAAGGGCTCTATGCCTTATCTAAAAGAAATGTCCTCACTTCCGGCGTGTCCGGCTGTTATCCTTATGTCAGTTTTGAAATGAGTGATGATAACGGGATTTTACTTGGTGTTAACCGATATAACAATTCCTTAATTATTGTAGATATTTTTAACTCCAAGATTTATAAGAATGCCAATATGGCGATTTTAGGTACATCAGGCGCAGGAAAAACATTCACCTTACAGTTGATGGCAATGCGTCTGCGTGAGAAAAATGTGCAGGTCTTTATTCTGGCACCTTTAAAAGGTCACGAGTTTCGTCGTGCCTGCCATAACATCGACGGTGAGTTTATCCAGATTTCTCCGGCGTCCCATCATTGTATCAATATCATGGAGATACGAAAGACTGACCAGAAAGCAAATATCTGTCTGGACGGCGATCAAAGGGCAGAACGCTCGGAACTGGCGGCGAAGATCCAGCGCCTTCATATTTTCTTTTCTCTGTTGATACCAGATATGAGCCATGAGGAACGCCAGCTTTTGGATGAGGCGTTGATCAAGACTTATGCCTTGAAAGGTATCACTCATCAAAATGCGTCTTTATACCAACAAGATGGCAGTTATAAACCCATGCCGGTATTAGGTGATGTTTATGCGGTGTTGATGGAAAATCCGGAAACAAAACGCATGGCAAATATCCTGAACCGTCTAGTCCATGGTTCTGCCAGCACCTTTAACCAACAGACCAATGTAAGGCTGGATAATAAATATATCGTACTGGATATATCTGAGCTGACAGGCGACTTGCTTACAGTGGGGATGTTCCTGGCACTGGATTATGTTTGGGATAAGGCGAAAGAAGACAGAACTGTGGAAAAAGCAATCTTTATTGATGAGGTTTGGCAGCTTATTGGTGCATCCAGTAACCGTTTGGCAGCGGAGTTCGTACTGGAAATCTTTAAAATCATTCGTGGATATGGCGGTGCTGCTATTTGTGCCACACAGGATATCAATGACTTCCTCGCATTGGATGATGGGAAGTATGGCAAAGGTATTCTTAACAATAGCAAAACAAAAATCGTATTGAATCTGGAGGATGAAGAAGCCCAGAGGGTGCAAGAGATTTTAAATCTGAGTGATACAGAGGTCATGAATATCACGCACTTTGCAAGAGGAAATGGTCTAATTCTTACCAATAACAATAATGTGACTGTTGAGTTTAAGGCATCAGCATTGGAAACAGAAATGATCACCACAGACCGTCAGCAGTTACAGGAATTATTAAAAAGAAGGGAGATGAAGCAGTGATTGCGGTAAAAGAAAACAGGCAGAGTCTGGAACAAAAAATCGTAGAACTGGTGTCAGAATATCAAGCATTGAAAATCGAGCAGGTAGAAAAGTATTTTGGACTGCCTTCAGAAACCATGGCAAAGGCATTCAGAAAGCTGGTGAAAAAAGGCAGGATTTCTTTGGATCAGGAGGCAGGAATCATAAGAGCAGCTAAGGATATCAGAGAAGATATGAAGCTGATCCGCAGTTTCTGGTTGGTTCTTGATTTTTTAGATGACTGTGATTATCATGGCGCAGCGCATTTCCCGCTGATGCTGGAGATGTACCGCAGTGGGAGTGTTTACAGTGTGTTCTATTGTATGGAAGGGGATGAACTGGTGATCTGCCGTTCCATTCAGCCGTTGCAGCAAAGCATTTGCTTTCAGCCCATTGTACTTTTGGAAGACCAGGCACAAATAGAGAAAATGTCAGAACTTAACGCAGTATTCTGTACAGTGGAAGAACATGGGGAGGTGGCATATTTTACCTATGAGTCCTAATTTATATGATCGAACCAATCGCCTGAAAGACGACATCATACGTTTAAAAAACGCAGTCTGTGCCTATGAAATGACAGATGCCGCAAAGTATCCGGAAAATTTTGAAGATCTGGGTATGGATATTGCAATGCGTGCAGAAGCCATTGCTTGTACTGCCAGAAATCTGGTGGGATCTTATCCCATGAGCAGCAGAAAACGTATGCTGCATACAGTGACAGATGCACAGGGGATCGAGGTCATGGAAACAGAAATGGGATACGAAATCATCATCCCACAGCTTTTACCGAAACGCAAAGGAAGGCAGAACGTGGTGTTCTTGCTGGAACCGTTGTCATTTGCTTTGGAGTGCTTTTGCCAAGAGAAGGAAATCTGTCGTATGGAACAAGCATTTATCTGTTATACCTATGAGTATGCCAAAGGTATCCCGGTAAGAGGTATTCGAGACTATGATAATCTGGAAGCCAAAGAGGTGTTGGATGTGATCAACGCCTTTTTTTTATTGGATGACAGTGGTGCTTTTTGTGAGCTGCATTATCGCACAAAGGTCGGAAAAAAGAACTGCACACATATAGAAATCAGACGAAAGACTGGTCAGATGTGGTATCCAGAAATGGCACTGGAAAGCGTATGATTTTGGGATTGGTCAGAAGTTCTGCCAAACCATTGAAAAATAAAGGAAAGTAAGGCGCAAGGAAAGGATAAGTTCTGACCGAGTTTAGGAGCCTTGGTCAGAAGTCATATCCCGTATTTTGGAGGTGAGAAAAAAACCATGATACAGAAAGATGCCAAAGCGTATCATGTGCTGGAGATATTATCTATGGCAGATGAGGTTGGAGAGGATATGGTTTCACTGTTGATCCCGCAGCCTGATTACCGAAAGAAAATTTTACAGAGATTACTTTTGGAAAACAAAATCGTTCGATACCAGAAAGATGGGGTAAAAGGCTATCGCCTCACCATAAGCGGAAAACGCTGGATGCTGCAAAGTGATTATAATCGGTTTTCATATTTTCTGGCAAATGGTGCTGATGCCTCCATGCGCCGCAGTGATTTGGTCCATAGAAAGAGGCAGCGTCGTCTGGCAGAAATGATGGCGCTTTTTTTCTTGGCTGGTACCAATCTGTTCCGAGATGAAAAGCCAAGTATCTTTCAGGAACAGCCAACGGAGGTAAAGCTCTCGCAGTCTGTTTTCTACAGTTCCAGAGAATGGAAAGACATGGGAAGCCTTTCTACGAAAGTCATCAGTTCCCGTGGAGCAGGTGTTTGGCTTACAAAAAACGCAGTCTGGCTTTGCTACCATCTGGATGGGGTGACATCTTGGTATGGTAATGTGGAGAAACGTGCGGATATCTTACTGCGTTCTGTGCTTCAGGAAAAAGGATACTCTTTTTCAGAAACAAGAGCGCTTTTATTTTACAGTCAAACAGATACCCCTATCTTAGAGGTGAAACGACAAGCAGATATCCGAGATTCCCCCTTTGAGAAATTCTGCTGTGTCCCGCTGGATGAGAACGGCAGTCTTTTGCTTCAGATATTGGAAGATGCACAAATGTATCAGTGCTTATATCAGGTGCTAACAGAGGATTTAAAAAGCAATGCAGAAAGCAACATCATAAACGATGGGTATAATGATGCCTTGGAACCAGTTTTGATCTGTTTCGACTTTGACATCAAACGCTTGCTTCTCTTTGTTATGCAGCTGAGATATGCCCAGAAGAAAGGAGAGGTCATTTGTTTTGACTTCCAGAAGGAAGGGGTGAAACAATACTGCGATGAAGCCACCCAAATTTCAACAGTGGACATGGAAGCTGTCCGAGAGAATTTCTTTTGAACGACGTGATTTGAAAAAAGCAGTCGCAATACTGCTTTTGGGTATCCTTCCATTATTGTACGGTGTTGGGTATCTGGCACAGTTTCTAAAAAACTACAAAATATGGTCAGCTGCCGGCGGTGTAGCAGGAGATGGTACTGCACCGCAGTTTCCGGATGCAGGGATACTTTCCTGTTTTCGTCATGTGTTTTCAATGGATGGCTTCTATGCTTTGCTTTTCGAATGCATCTTGATCACCATTCTGGTGGTGATGGTGATGCATATGGGAAACAGTACCGGCGGCGAATTAGACAGAGAACGCAACTTTGCTTATTCCGAAAAGGGTACCTATGGTACAGCAGGATATCTGGAGCAAAAAGAAATGAAGAAACTCTTGTGTCTGACGGATATCCGCCATACCAAAGGCACGATTTTGGGTATTGTTGAAAAACAGATTGCCAGTATCCCACTGGAAAGCAGGATGAACCGAAATATTGCAGTATATGGTGCTTCTGGCAGCATGAAATCCCGTGCTTTTGTGCGTAATATGATATTCCAATGTGTCAGACGTGGGGAAAGCATGGTGCTGACAGATCCAAAATCAGAACTTTATGAGGATATGTCGGTGTATCTGGAGGAGCATGGATATACGGTAAAGGTCTTTAATCTGGTCAATCCGCCAAACAGTGACAGCTGGAACTGTATGTGGGAGATCCAGCATGAGGAGTTGATGGCACAGACCTGTGCTGACGTTATTATCAAGAACACAAGTGACGGGAAAACAGATCATTTCTGGGATATGTCAGAGCTGAACCTGCTGAAAGCATTGATCCTGTATGTGGATATGGAAAAAACGGAGGAGGAGCGAAACTTAGGTCAGGTATATCGTATGCTGGCGGAGTTATCGGAGAAAGAGATGGATGCACGTTTTGCACTTTTGCCAAAGGAGCACCCTGCAAAAGGACCCTATCATATCTTTAAGCAGGCAGGTGAAAAAGTCCGAGGCGGTGTCATCATTGGTCTTGGTGCCAGATTGCAGGTGTTCCAGAACAAAATGATTCGTAATATCACCGCATATCCGGAAATCGACTTGGAATTACCTGGAAAAGAGAAATGTGCGTATTTCTGCATCACCAGCGATCAGGATTCTACCTTTGACTTTTTGTCATCCTTGTTTTTTTCATTCCTGTTTATCAAGCTAGTGCGCTTTGCAGACCGAAATGGTGTAGACGGGAAATTACCCAAGGCAGTCAATTTTATTCTGGATGAGTTTCCGAACATCGGTGCCATACCGGACTTTAAAAAGAAAATATCAACGGTACGCAGCCGAAATATCAGTATTTCCGTGATATTCCAAAATATCGCACAGTTAAAGAACCGCTATCCCTATGACGAATGGCAGGAGATCATTGGTAACTGTGATACACAGATCGCATTGGGCTGTACAGATGAAATGACAGCTCGTTTTCTGTCAGACCGCACGGGTGAGGTGACCATCTCGGTCAGCAGTCAGTCCAAACAGCTGCATACTTGGCGTGTCAGCAACTTCACACCGGATTTTCGTGAAACCAGTTCCGTAGGCAGACGAAAGCTGATGACACAAGACGAAGTCCTGCGTATGCCATTGGACGAAGCACTGATCATACTCCGTGGGCAAAAGGTATTTCGTGTGAAAAAATTCGATTATACCTTGCACCCGGAAAGTAAAAAACTAAAGAAAAGAAAGGCGGTTACCCATATCCCCCTTTGGCAGATGGAAGAAAAGGAACCAGCTGTAAAAATAGAGGAACCCAAACAACAAATGGCACTGTCAGAAGAAAGAAAGGAATCCTTTAGGCAGGAAATAAAATCAGCCGTTTCAGAACAAGAAGTACAACCGAAAGAACCAAAGAAAGTGGTTTCAATCTCGAAAAAACAATTGATGAGTAAAAATAAGGAGGCAAGGAACAATGGACAAGGAGGAAAAAATGATACAGGCGCAGCAGATGCCGGTATTGACCATTGAAAGTAATGGCAGTTATGTAACAGCCGCAGACGCAAAAGAACAGGCGTGGTATGAATTGCAGAACGCATACCGCAGCAGACGTATCCTTTCCGGTGTATTAGGCGGTATTGAGGAAAGTGGAGAAAGTACCGTAGCGGTAGTATATTATAGGGATTTCCGTGTAGTCATTCCCGTAGATGAAATGATGCTGAATCTGACAGAGAACACAGGCTATGGAGAAATGAAAAGCAGACAGATCAGGATACTGAATCATATGCTGGGCTGCGAAGTAGATTTCATTATTTTGGGAATTGATGCAGCGGCACAAAGCGTTGTTGCCAGCAGAAAACAGGCAATGCTCGTAAAGCGCAATAAATTCTTTTTTGGCGAAAATGGTGCGGCACCTATGGTAACAGAAGGCAGAGTGGTGCAGGCAAGAGTGATTGCAGTAGCAGAAAAAGTAGTGCGTCTGGAAATCTTTGGGGTGGAGTGTTCTGTTCCAGCAAGAAATCTGTCTTGGGAATGGATTGGAGATGCCAGAGAACAGTTCCATGTTGGAGATGCAGTCTTAACGCAGGTGACAAGTATCCAGTGTAACCCGGAAACAAAAGAAGTAAAGCTGGAAGCAGACATGAAAGCCATTACCAAAAATGAAGTGCTGGAAAAACTCAGCCGTTGTAAGGTACAGGGACGTTATTCTGGAAGAGTCACAGACGTACATAAGGGTGCTACTTTTGTAAAGCTGGATATTGGTGTAAACGCATTGGCATATAGCTGTACAGACCGTAGACTACCGGGAAAACATGATGACGTCAGTTTTGTGGTAACACGTCTGGATCAGGAACGAGGCGTAGCGGTAGGGATCATTACCCGCATCATGCGCCAGAATATTTAAGTCATGCGCAGCAGATTACTTTGTGCTGTGGGCTGCTTTTTTCTGTCAGTTCTCTTATTATTTTTCGCTGTACCCCTCACAGCGAAGCAGATGTATCCCAAAATAGAAGTGGTACGTACAACAAAATCCATAGAACAGGGTGCAATGTTTGATGCAGATGATCTGGAGGTCGTCCGTATGGGGGCATATCCTTTATCAGATACGGCAGTCACAGATATATATGACGTCATTGGACGATATGCCGCTGTTGACATTGTGTCAGGTGATATCCTGCTGACAGAAAAGGTCAGTCAGGTACCCTTTCAGGATGGCGAGGCAATGTCGTTGTTGCCGGAGGGCTATGAAACAGCCGTTGCCATGGTCCAAATCATGGAAGGCAGTGAAGTGACAGCCTTGCAGACGGGTGACATCATCAAAATGAATGGGTATGACGATGGTCTGATCGACATTCCTGCACTGAACTTTGTTCGTGTTATCACAGCCATGGAACCAGATGCCGAAGGTGTCATTTGGATCACGGTATCTGCCAATCAAAGACAGAGCACATTTCTGGAGAAACATCGAAAGGATGTGTTTCATGTTTCTGTTATGGTACGGGAGAATGAAGAACTGGCAGAAAAATTATTGCAGCAGCAAAGCGCATATTTTGAGGAGGAACCATGAGAAAACATATTACTGTTTTTGGCAGCCCGTCCAGTGGAAAAACACTGTTTTCCTTTGTACTGGCAGATGCATTGACAAAAGACCAGAAGCGTGTATTGATCATTAGCTCTGACGAAATCATACCGATACTTCCAATGTTGGAAGATGGCAAGATGGGACTTGGCAGGTTGTTCTCAGAAGAAATCAATCAACTTCATTTCACGCAAGCTGTAAAGGTGCTTCGGGAAAATCCGTTGGTAGGTGTTCTGGGATATGGTCTACAGGAAGAAGGCATAAGAGATGAAGCACAGATGGAAATATTTTGTTCCATTGCTGAAAGTCTGTCAGATAGTATCATTTGGGATCTGACTTCAGATATGTCAAATCCCTTCTGCCGATTTGCAAAGAAAAAGGCAGAACTTTCTGTCTGTATTTTGACACCGGATAAAAGAGGGCTTTTGTATGAACAGGAGAATGAAAGAAATCTACCACAGAACAGCATTTATCTGGCTGGGCAAGTGAAGCCATATAGCCCTTACGAGGAGGTGAGTGAGAAAATCGGCGGTTTTGACGGTATGCTGCCCTTTGGCAAAGAGTTGGAAATTGCCTATCTGGAGGGCAGGATGATAAAAGGAGGGAGTCTATGCCATAGGAAATATTGGGATGCTGTTCAAATGATTTGCGACAGAATGGAGGAAACATAAATGTGCGTTTGGGTATAAAAAGAAAAGAGAACTGGTCAGACTTGAAAAAAAGAATAGAAAAAGACCATGGTGTCAAAAGAAGGAAGAAAAGAGGAACGGCAATCATTTTTTCTTTTTTTCTGTGGTTTTTTGGCTTATGTTTCGGTTTATTGCTGCAAAATGTTTATCTTGCATTTGTCCTGTCTTTGGGCTTTCCTTTCTTGCGCCATGGTTTTGCTGTGAAAAAAATGTATTGGAATCGCAGGAAAAGCAGGATCGCATTTCTGAAGGGGAAAACAGCAGATGTTGTATTGCTTCAGGAAGATGACTCGATGCGGAGAGACTTTCATCGGTTACAAATCTTAGAACAGGCAAATATGCTGCCAGCAGGTGTGGAACAGGAAGTTAGGAAGCAATGGATCGAGGTCCTGCGGCTTCAAGAAATATACGAAAGAAAAATACGAAAGATGCCTGCTTACATAACAGCGGTGTTTTTCTTTTTTGCTGGAATGACCATTATGCTGGCTGTTTTTCAGCCGAAAGTACAAAATTTTTTGCTCACTGCCAGTGGAAAGCAGTGGATCGCTTTTGGTATGGCAGTATTCTTTTTTTCAGTCTGTACAGTACTGCATGGTTATGGAAGTTTGGAAGATAAGAGGTGAGAAAACATGAAAAGGAAGGGATGGTATCTTCCTATGTCGTTAGCGGTACTTTTGTTATGCACAGCGGCAACAGAAGCACCGGAACCAACAACAGAAACTTATATGAAAGGCGGGAATTATTACATTGAAAAGACGTATACCTTAAAAAATGGCGAGGACATCGACCATTTATTGGGAGCCAGTTTTGAGTTGAACGGCTATACCTATCACCAGATCGATGTAAAAAGTGAGCCAGTGGTGGAGGTATTGACAAAAGAAGTATCTCAAACAGCAGAAACAACTGTGAGCTCGGAAAGCAGTGGGCAGGTAGCAGCAAATCTTGGGGAAACCAAAACTTATGAGGATGAAGATGGATATAAAGGTGAGTTGAAATTGGATCATGCTTCTATCCAATACGCAGCAACAGGATATACCACAAAGACGTATACGAAGTCTGATTCCAAAATGTACTATGGACTTTCCTCCATGGATACCAGCCAGATTGCGAAAAATATATGGTCTGGCGGTGTTAGTATGACATTATACGACATCCAGTGGATCGGGGATAATAATATGGGCAGCGGTGATACTGCCGTAGGGAACAACTATAATGCAAAAGCCCTGTATTCCGGTACCTATTCCGTCAAAATCCCAACAGCATATACCGCAAAAGTAACCTATACCGGTACAGTGGAAAAAGAAATCTCTGAACAGACAGCATACACATTGACCTATCTGGGAGAGAAAGCAGAAATGCAGGTCATGGAGGAAGAAAATCATTACTTGCCATTTTTCATTGGCGGAGGGTGTGTATTGCTGCTTTTGGCAGGCGGCACCATTTATTATTTGATGAAGAGACGTAAGATAGAAACAGTTCCCTCTGACTTAGATGGATTAGAAGAAGTAAATGAGATAGAAGATACTCCAGAATTTGAAGAAAAGGGGGAGGAGCATGAAACGATTTAAGTGGCTTATTGCCATATCATTGACTTTTGTAGCGTTGATACCGACACCAGCATTTGCAGCAACCTATACAGATATTGCAGGGCATACGGACGAGGCATATATCACAGAATACAGCAGCTATGGCTTGGTCAGTGGGTATCCAGATGGAACTTTCCGCCCAGACGCTACCATTACCAGAGCTGAAACCGTTGCATTACTGGATAAGCTGGAACTGTATCCCATCACACAGAAGGATAGCAGTTTTACAGATGTACTTCCAACAGACTGGTTTTATCCATATATCGACTCTGCTGTAAAAAGCGGTGTTGTCAGTGGGTATGAGGGGAATATATTCTTGCCGCAAAATGAGATCACACGATTTGAAGCAATCTCTATTGTATCCAGGCTGGTCAGAAGCGAAAACTATAACAGCGTGCAGCTGCCATACAGCGATAGCGAGGACATTCCTTTATGGGTGAATACATCCGTGCGTAATCTGTATGCAGCCGACGTGATTGATACATATCCAGAAAATAAGATAAACGGTAGTACGCATATCACAAGGGCAGAAATGATCCGTATGCTGGACAAAGCTATGAAAACATACGATTTCGATACCAGCAGGGTGTCTCAAACAACATTGGAAAACTATACAAATCCACAGGCAACTGCCACAGAGATACCACATGATATCCTTGGATATCTTACCATAGAAAGTATCGGTATTTCTAAATTCCCAGTAAAGGATGGCGCAGACCTGGAAACCATCAAAACAGCCATTGGTCATTTCTCTGAAACACCGATCTGGGATGGAAATGTAGGCTTTTGCGCACATAACAGGGATTATAAGTATGATTTTCGTAATTTGAAAAATATTGCAGTTGGAGATACGGTTACTTATGAGACAAGATTTGGAACAAGGAATTATCAGGTAACGGTCATCAAACCTATTGCGGAAACAGACTGGAGTGATATTACAGCAGCAGTGGAACAAAATACCCTTACTATGGTGACTTGTATTGAAGAACAACCGACGAAACGCCTTTTGGTACAGGCAGTACAGAAATAAAATGCAGCAAAAGCTGCATTCTTTGTTGTCCTTGATCCCATCTTTTTGTATCAGAAGATAAAAAGAGAAGAAGGAGGAACTACCATGAAAAGACTTGTACAAACTTGTATCGCTATATTGACTGCACTTACCATATCCCAGACTGCCTTTGCGGCAACAGGAGAGTTGCTGGGGGACGTTTCAAAAGGGAATCACCCAAATGCACCCTATGCTGCATCCGAAATCATTGTGCCTCGCCCGTCACAATCGGCTTATGGCAGCTTACCATTATACGCCAATGGGCAAATACCTGTAGATATTCAGGGACATTGGGCAGAAAGTGCAATTCGTGATTTCCTGCAACGTGGATATATATCAGGCAGTGGAGGGTATTTTTATCCCAATACACCTGCTACGTATGGTGATTTCGCAGAGATTGCAGCACACTTTGGCTTAAATCCAGTGACATTTTATGGCGGTCAGGATGCCAGCCGCATCTTTTCCGACCGTTTCAGCTGGGACAGTCATACGGAGCCGGGAAAATCAGCACTCATTTGCGGAGAAGCTGGTGTATGGGGAAATCCAAATGAGAATCTCGCAGGGATTTATTTCACATTAGAACAGCCGGCACAGCGACAGTATATCGCTTTATTCCTTTCTCATTTCCTCGAGGAAAATCAAACAGCATATACTGCTGTATTTTCAGATACTGCGCAATGCAGCCCCCAGGTGCAGGATTCTATCTGCAGGTTGGTGAATATGGGTATCCTCTCTGGTTTTGGTGATGGTACTTTCCGTCCCAATGCCGTAGTTACAAAAGCGGAGTTGGTGACCATGTTCTATCGCCTGCTTCAGCAAAATGGGTATGATATGGAAAAACTCAGTGAACAGCTCTATGGCAACTACCATGACTTTTACTGGGAGGAAAGTGAGAAGCTTCTTGATCTGGTAAACCAGGAGAGGAAGAAAAATGGTGTGCCTACACTACGCTATGATGCTGATTTACAGGCATTATGTGAAATCAAGAACATCGAGCGTTCCTTGAATGGCTATTCCACATTTGAAAAACTTATTTCCTATGACGGAAAAACCATTGCCGATGGACACGTTTCCAAGTACTGGGGCAGAGCCACCCAAATGGCAGCAGACTTTGGTCTTTCCGACTACTTGGTGGGAGAAAACGCAGTCAAGAATGCGGCAACAGCGGATAAAGCCCATCGTAACCTGACAAATTCACAAGCACATAGAGAGAATTACCTGAATCCAAAGTATCAGGTGGCTGGTTTTGTGGTAGGCGAAAAACTGACCTATGAGATGTTTGCCTATTTCAAATAGGAGACTGAATTAAATCAAATATAATATGGCGCAGAAAGAGTTCTGATTTTTCAGAGCTTTTTTTAGTACCATATAAGTGTAAGAGATAAAGCATATCATTTGTGCTTTACCCTCTGCACTTATTTTTTTATGATAAGGGAGTAATTGGTCTGGCGATGTTCTTTTTGGATTAGCCACATCCGTCACGAAAACTGTCAGCCACCCCTTATTATAAACAGTCGTTTAAGCAGGTTGAAACCCGTAAGGTGCTTTCGTGTAACGAACTAAAATGAGTTGTAATAAGTGTGGATGGGAACAATTACAAATCTATTTTCGTGGAAAAAAACAGGAAAAGGAGTTGATTTTTTATGATGAAAAGCAGAAAGTGGCTGTCGCTACTGCTTGCGGCAGTGATCACCACTGTGAATTGCATTCCTGCCCTTGCCAGTTGGGAAGATGGTTTTGTGATCCCAGGGCAGGAAAGTGGAGGAAACGATTCATCTTATGATGATATCTTTTGGGGTAATGATTATAATGATCATAATGATCAAATCACCATTGGCAACGGCTCCACAGAAGATGTTGCGTTTGATACAGATGATGATTCAGATGAAACAATGGATGATACCGAGAACAGTGGACAGGACGACATTGTTTTTGAGCAGCCTGCATTGAATACGCAGCAGTTTACAACAAGCAGTACAGGAAATGTAGTGCTCTCTGAAAACTATGCGGAAATCTACGGCACGGACTCGCTGCCGAAGGCACGTTCTGACACAGGCTCAGATCCATATGCTTACTTGCAGGCGAATGATGGGTATGTGACCATCACAGCGGACAGACCGCTGAATAATATCCTGCATTATAATGGAGCTATCGTAGATAATATCCATATTGCAAAATGGGTGGCAGACGATCCAGCAGCACTGGAATATCCGGCATATTGCAAAAATCCAGGCTGGAAAGGTACTGCCCAGCATCCTAATAAAAAATATCAGGTAGATCCTTTGCCGAGTATTGGCGCAGAGGAAAAGAAGATTCTTGGCGTTGCCCGTGCGGGATATCCATATAAAACACCACAGGAATTAGGCTGTCAGACCGTAGATGAGGCGTATTATGCTACACATGCAGCGATCCATACAGCCATTGTCAATGGATCTTTGGATAAATGGTCCATTCAGTCAGGAGATACCGCAAGAAATACCAGAGTATTGAATGCATTGAAAAAAATCTATAACGAAGGTATCGCAAATCCATATACCCCTCCGGAATTTACTGTAAAGCTTTCGCCAGTCAGCGGTTCTGAAGAAGCCACAGAAGACGGCGGATGGGTAACCAACACCTATCAGTTCACCAGCAGTATGGACCGTGATTACTGGAAATTCCGTATCTTGGGCGATGACCTGAATCAGATGGTGGAAAGCGGAAGCATCGAAGTTTATGCCGGTGGAAATAAACTTTCCTTACAGACCAATGTCAGCGGTGCATGGGATAATCAAAAGGCGTTTAAAGTTCCTATGGGACAGGATGTCACTGTAAAAGTCAAGAAAGACCTTGCAGACAGCACAGGCATCAATTATCAGTTCTATGGAACGACCGTAGGCGGCACATTTGACAGCAGTGTCAGCTATTTGGGAAATCCTGTGGGCTTATCCGGTAATTGGCAGGGATATATCTATAACTTCTGTCCGCAGGCGACAGATACAGCCATGATGACTTATAACGCAACACCGACCATTCCCGATGAGCCGGATGAACCTTCCGACGGCAGTCTTTTAGTGGAAAAATTGGACTATCACACAAAGGAAACCATACCAGATGCAGTATTCCATATCCGTGGAGTATCTAAAAGCTGTAGTCATATCAATATCACAGTAAAGGCATCTGATGGTGCCACAGAACCGATCTTAGGTGAAGGCAGCGAGGTAGAGCTTTCTGATGGCGTAGTGCGTATGACTGGTATTCCAGCAGGGACTTATGAAGTGACCGAAGTTTCTGCACCACCGCATTATAGCGTAGCAGTTGGTCAGAACTCCCAAAGTGTGGAAGTTGTGAATGATGCAGAAGTCCATCCGAAAGTGACTTTTGAAAATAAACCGTATGGTTCTTTGACCATTCGTAAGATCGATGCGGATACACAGGAGGAGCTGGCAGGTTTTTATTTCAAGGTAGTCAATCATACAACAGGTTTTGAACAGACCGTTGTGACAGACAGCAATGGAGAAGTCACCATTGAAGACCTTCCAGAAGGCAGTTATGAAGTAACAGAGATTGCTGCTAGGTTTGATTATATCTTAAACGATACGCCACAGATCGGAGAGGTCGATTGGGGTGAAGAAACGGTTGTTGTTATGGAAAACCATGCAAAACCGTCTGTTGAGATTACAAAAATCGATGCGGAAACATCAGAGCCTATTTCTGGGGTGTATTTTGAAATCACTCATAAAAATACACAGCAGACCTATACAGGTGTGACAGATGAGGATGGCAAAATTACGCTGGAAGGTGTGGACGAAGGCTGGTTTGCCATCAAGGAAGTGACACCGGCAGATGGCTATATTGCTTCTGATGAGATTTATGAGGTATATGCCGAAAGTGGTCATCCGGGAGAAATCACAATCAAGAATACAAAGAAATCTGGTATTTTGATCCGTAAAGTGGATGTAGATGGTAACGGTATCGAAGGTGTTTCCTTCAATATCTTCCGATTTGGAGAGGATACACCATTGCCGAATTCACCTGTTACAACGGGGGATGACGGTACTGCACGCTTAGACGGCTTGGAACCGGGGCATTATCAGGTGCAGGAGGTACAGGCGAAGCCAGGGTATTTGTTAAACAGCAAAAAGTATGATTTGGTAGTAGAAGAAGGTGTGGAAAAGACAACCATTGTAGAAGTGGTGAATCATAGACAGCCATACCTTACGATCCGAAAAGTAGATAAGAAAGATCCTGATAAAGGGTTAGCAGGAGCAGTATTTGAAGTCAAAGAAGTAGACGGTCAGGCACTTCCGGGAAGTCCATATACCACAGGACCAGACGGCAGCTTTACCATTGAGGATATTGACATTGAAAACGGCGTATCCAAAAAACTAGTCATTACCGAGATCCAGCCGCCAGATGGATATGAGCTTTCTTCTCCAAATGTGCAGTATGCAACAATGGAACCCGATCAGGATGTAACATTGACATTTATTAACGACGAGTCACCTGACCTTACCATTTTGAAGGTAGACAAACAGACAGGTGCACCATTGGCAGGTGCTATGTTTACCGTAGAAAAACTGGAAGAACCAGAAAAAGGATTCGTCACAGGCAGTCCTTTTACCACAGATGCGGAAGGTAAAATCGTTTTGCCGAATATGGCGCCAGGCAGTTATCGCATCGTAGAAACAAAGGCGCCACAAAACTATGTCATCGATACAGCAGAACGCATCATCAACTTGGTAGAAGGAGAAGACTTTACTGCGAAGTTTGAGGATACCAAGAAACCAACACTTACCGTACATAAAGTGGATTCCATCACAAAAGACCCGTTGAAAAACGCACAGTTTGAAGTATATCGTGCAGTCAACGGCTCCTTAGACGGTGAAACTGTGATGGTAGGCAGTTTTACATCCGATGCTTCCGGTATTTTTAAGCTGGAAAATGCAGAGCCAGGTTGGTATCGCATCGTTGAAAAACAGGCACCATCTGGTTATGAGCGTAAAACAGAGTTCATTGATGTATTTTTGAAAGCAGGTGAAGACAAAGAAATCACTTTTGAAAATGCACCGATGTCAGCGATTATCATCAAAAAAGTAGACGCAGAGACTGGAGAAGCACTGGAAGGTATCAAATTTGAAGTGCGTTATTTAAGATGATAATTCCGTTGTGACAGTAGAGTTTACCAATGCACCTTTGGGTGGGCTTTTGATCAAGAAAATGGATGCTGTCACAAAAGAGCCATTAAGTGATGTTACGTTTAAAGTGACAGATATCAAAGGTGCTGTTGTAGGTGAGTCCAATGGCGAATATCGTACAGACGAAACAGGTACCATTTACATCCCTCAGCTGGTAGGTGGTTTTATTGTCCAGGAGATCAAGACGAAGGACGGATATATCTTGGATAATACCGCAAAAACTACTTATATCGAAAAGGGCAGAGTATATTCCATGGAATTCTTTAACCAGCCGGAGAATAGCTTTGTGATCCAGAAACTTGACGGTGAAACAAAAGCACCTCTTGCAGATGCTACCATTAAAGTAACAACAGTAGATGATCAGTTCATTGGGCAGTATACCACAGATGAAAGTGGTTTCATCACCATTGCTGGCTTGAAGCCTGGCACTTATAAAGTACAGGAGCTGAAAGCACCTGAAGGCTACAATTTGGATAATACTGTGAAATTGGTACATTTGAAACAAAATGAGCCTCAAAAATTGGAACTGTATAACTATAAGAAAGCAGCGCTTATCATTTATAAAGTGGATAAGAATACGCAGGAGCCTTTGGAAGGAGCTAAGTTTAAGGTAACAGAAATCGACGGCACTTATGTGGGGGACTATATCACCGGTACAGACGGCAGAATCACAGTTCCTACACTTGAGCCAGGCTGGTATGTAGTGACAGAAACTGCAGCACCAAATGGCTATAACATCGACGATGTACCTAGCAAAAATGTACAGGTGAAGAGCGGTTCTCCTGTGACTGTGAAGTTTGAAAATGACAAAAACGCTACATTACGTATTGAAAAAACGGATATCGTTACTGGTGAGCCAATGGAAAACGTGGAATTTAGTATCGTGCGTGATGACGGTAAGACCTATGGCAAGTATTACACCGACAAACGTGGCGAAATCAATCTGGAATATATGTTCCCGGCTGGTACCTACCTGATCCGTGAAACCAATACAAGAAAAGGATATGCGCTGGATACGAATGTCAGAAAAGTAACCCTTGACTGGGGCGATGATAAGCTCATTGAATGGGAAAACTATCCGTTGGCATCTATCCGTATTGAGAAAATCGATAAGGAAAATGACGAGCCAATGGCAAATGTCACATTTGAATTGTTCGATCCAAACAAGAAATCTTTGGGTACTTATAAAACCGACGCCAAAGGAAGAATCGAGCTGAATGATATGTTCCTTGGCGGTACAACATATTACCTGAAGGAAGAAACACCAGAAGGTTATCTGCCACAGGAAGGTTATTTAGCAGTAGAAACAAGATGGGGCAAAACAACCTATGTGGATATTGAAAACGAGCCAATCATGGGCAAGGTACAAATCCATAAAACAGCTGCGGATAATAATCCGATCACAGGTACCTTAAAAGGCGATGGACTGAAAGGTGCGAAGTTTACCATTTATGATGCTGATGGTAAAAAAGTAGATGTATTGACAACAGACAGCAAAGGATATGCGGAATCCGATTGGCTCAGATATGGTGAATATACCATGAAGGAAACAACCAGTCCGTTGTATTTCCTGTTGAGCGATGAAACCATTCATTTTGAAATCGTAAATGACGGTGAAACGGTTGAAATCGAGAGAACAAATCAGAGTACATTGCTGAAGACCAATGTAGAGAAAAGTGGGTATAAAGAAACCATGGGTGGAAGTGTGATCCGATACGATATTTATAATATCCAGAATCAATCTATGGTACCGCTGGAAAACTTCTATCTCCATGAAAGCCTTCCGGCAGATGCGGCGTATATCACAAGACTGTTCACAGGTACGTTTAACCAGAATCTGAACTACACCATTTATTATAAGACCAATAAAACAGGTACGTTCAGAGTGCTGAAAGATAATCTCTTTACAGACCGTGTGTATGAGATTGACTGCACAAAAGGCTTGATGGCTGGGGAATATATCACAGATATCAAGTTTGATTTTGGTACGGTTGATGTTGGTTTCAGAGAAGTGGAAAGACCGTTCCTGTACTGCAAGACATATGATAATTTGCCTAATGGCTATCAGTTCACGAACAGAGCTGAGGTTGGTGGTACTTATGAAATGCAGAAGGTAACAGCGGAAGATACCTTTACTACTAAGATTTATGCACCAACAATAGATAGAGGAAAACTTCCAAAAACAGGATATTAACATTAGTTTGGGGTGGTCTGCGGACCGCCCCTTTTTTTATTGCAAAGAAGGTAATATAAGAATTTCTATACGGAGGTTAAGATATGATTTCGATGGTCTATGCAGGTGTTTTTTTATTAGCCTATGGCATTTATCACTTGGTTGCACATTTGGCATATTTTCCTTCAGGGAAATCAGGGAGAAGTATAAGTGGTTTTTGGAGAGCCATGTGTCTGGAGCTGGCTGGATATGCTATGAAAAGGTTTTCTTTGACAAGCGCTTCTTCCGGAAAATTAAAAAGTCTTTTGCAAATCAATCAAGAGAAAAAAGATGAAATCGTTTGGCTACTGGAAAAGTGTATCGGTAGTTTTGGTGTATTCTGTCTTTGTAGTCCGTTGCTTTTGGTTCAGCCGAAAGTATTTTTGTTGTGTTTGGGTGCAGGGCTATTTGTGGTATGGTATGAGTTGTTATTATACTGCGTAAAAAGTATGGGCGGTAAAAATATATTACAGAAAGAACTCCCGTTCTTTCTCCTGCTGCGCTGGAAGTATTCTTTGGAGGAAAGAAATGAGTCAGATTATCTAGCAGCATGTCAAATAGTTGTAACAGAGGATATTCGCAGAACAAAGTGGGGGAATTTGCATCAGGACAAGATAATAGACATTACAGCAAAAGGTGCAATAGATATGATATTAAACGAAGCAACAGAAGGAACAACAGTGGTATGGTATCAGAAGGAATGGAAAGAATATAAAAAGAAAAGCTTTAGATACCGGATAAGAAAGTATAAATATATCTGGCTTTCAATAAGTACAATACTTGTTTTATTCATTATGATTAATTTGTGTATGTAAGTAATTTTACATTAATTATGAAAACAATGAAAACAAGTAAGACTTTATCAAATCTGTTTGGGAAATCTATAGCGAAAAATCGTAAAAAGTTTTTGCAAATAAGAAAAACACTTATATGAAAAGCAATTATTCTATGAAATTGGAGTGGACTATAGTCAATAAAGTGGACACAATTTATAAAGAAAAGTGCCGAGTACAGCTGCTTAGTGCTGTGCCCAGTACCATTCTTCTTTTTCAT
>NZ_FRAH01000145.1 GCF_900142265.1 Anaerotignum lactatifermentans DSM 14214
ATGAAAAAGAAGAATGGTACTGGGCACAGCACTAAGCAGCTGTACTCGGCACTTTTCTTTATAAATTGTGTCCACTTTATTGACTATAGTCCAGTAGGCTTATTTCTGCTCCCCTATTGTCCTATTTTCTCTGCCAATAGAAGAACATCTTCCGCTTCTAAAACTTTTTGATAAGACTGTTGAATCAGAAAAGATACTTTTTTCCGCAATTCTTCCTGCATTTGTTCATATAATTTCAGAAGATTTCTTGGGTTTGCTTTTTCCGGTTTCACATCTGCCAATACACACAACTGTTTCATCCACGAAATGATCACTGTTCGATGAATTTCTTTATTTCTCTGAGAGCAAAAGATGGGCTCCTCTTTTATGCCTTTTCGGTTACAGTAATCCAGCAATTCACTTTGCAATGGTATTGGAATGACCACAGTTCTACTTTTAGAATCCGTTAAAATAGTTCCGTATCCAGCCTGTACAAAAGAAACTGTAATCTGCGGAAGCTCTCTTACGGATACCCCCAATACGCAAATGGTTTTCATAATAAAGTAAATCTGTTCTTTATTCTGTTTTTTAGCAACCTGAAGTAATCGAATATATTCCTCTCGTCGCAAAGGCTCCATCTGTACTTCATTAGGATGGATACCAGCTACTTGCCAGTTCCGCTCTCCCACAAAGTCCAAAAACTGATTTATAATCGCCAAACTACGGTTGATACTTCTAGTAGAAAATTTTCCCTCATTTATCATTTTCTCTTTCCATTGCAGGAGTGTATTTGGCTTCAATTCCACATCTGGTAAAAGTTCTTCCCTAAAATGCAAAAGGACTCTACGGTACTCTACAATGGTGTCTTTCTTAAGACCTATTTTTTCTTTCATACTTAAAAAAGTATTGATTGTCTCAATATCAAAAGGAATCGTTTTCATAAAAATCACTCATTTCTAACAGAATTTCTATTCCGTAGTATTTTTACTTTATTTTTGTCTATAAATTCATCATAAAATAAAACTCCCCGATTCATTTTTTAGAAAAAAGCAACAAAATAAACCGGTTTTGTCATTGAAAACAAATCGGTTTTGTTTTTATGTTTTTAACTTGCTATAATTGTAAAAAAATGCTATTATAAAAATATACAGATGTATTACAGCATAAATTTATGTACAAGCAAATACTACGGAATAGAAATTCCGTTACCACACCAGCCTCATTTGGTTTAATCTTCTCCGATGTTCTTTTCCGCTCTCCATAATATAAATTCTTGTAGTCTCTATGCTACTGTGTCCTAGTAGATCTGCCAATTTTGCAATGTCTTTTTCTAAACTATAAAATGTTCGAGCAAACAAATGCCGAAGATTATGAGGAAAAACTTTTTCCGGTGAAACGTGCGCTTCCCTGCACAGTTTTTTCATGTCAGCCCAGATATTGCTTCTATTCAATGGACGTCCGCTCTTTGTTATAAACACATGCCCTTCCTCTATGCTATGGTTTTTGGCATATCTAAGCAGTATTCTTTGCAGTTTTTCAGGTAAAAATATAATTCGACGTTTTCCTTTACAATTTACTTCCGCACACCCTTTTCGCAGTGCTTCTACTGTAATAAACTGCAGCTCTGAGACACGGATTCCTGTCGCACATATCGTTTGAATAACCAACGAAAGGCGGATATTACCCTTTTTTTGAGCAGTTTCTACTAATCTTATATATTCTTGCCTTGTAAGTTCTTTTTCCTCTTTGCTAAAAATTTCTTTCTGTATTTTCAACAGCTTCATCCGTAAATCATGTCTACCCAGAAATGAAAAAAAACCATTAGCAGCAACCAGCTTTCCATTCACACTGGATGCGCTATAGTTATTCTGAAGTTTTGTTTTCCACAAAATCAAAACTTCTTTTGTTAGGTCTTTTTGGGATAAAAATTTCAATAAATCGTACAATTCTCTTTTGTACTTTTCAATGGTTTCCTTACTTTTTTCCTGCTCTTTTAAAAAAATCAAATAACTTTCGATTTCTTTTGCAGACAACATTTCAATCATTGCAAAAAACCTCTGGATCTATATTAAAAAAGTGGACACATAAAGTAACTATCTATTACAATAAAGTAGACACCAAAAGGAGGTATTTACATGTCAACAAACAGC
>NZ_FRAH01000027.1 GCF_900142265.1 Anaerotignum lactatifermentans DSM 14214
GCGGAATCTCTACCAAGAGATGGATATGATCTGGCATCATATGACCTTCAATAATTTCTACACCTTTCCATTTACACAAATCTTTAATTATTTTTTGAATATCCGCTCTCAATTCATAATAAATTATTTTTCTTCTATACTTTGGTGTAAATACGATATGATACTTGCATACCCATTTTGTGTGTGCTAAACTGTTTGCCATAAAAGCATCGTCCTTTCTTATGTAAAATATTTAGGCTTGAACACCCTTATTTTACAACAAGGACGATGCTTTTTGCTTAAGCTTTAATCTCACCCGCAGAGCGGGCGGTTGTTAAAGGCTGCTTTGCAGCCTTCAGCACTAAAGTAATAATGGAAAAAACGCATCACGCAGATATTTTGCGTAATGCGCTTTGCTTGTAACTACATGATTTGGTTTTCTTATTTTTTTGTCAATACAGGTATACTTCCATTGTTGCTCACCGTGTATCCGAAAGTATCAGCAAGATCTCTGATTTTGATATAGTTTGTGCCATCTTTCAAGATTCTATCCACGAAGTATTCCTTTCCATTAACAATTATCTTTGATTTTTCAACCATTTCTGTATCCTCCTGACCAGAATAATCAATATCTATTAATTTTAGCCAATGGGTAAAGTTGGTGTTACGCAGCTTATTGATACGACAGCCATATGCACTGCCGTCCTCAGCGATATACTCACCATTTCCGATATAGATGCCAATATGACCTTTTCTCCATACGGCAACGCCAATAGGTGCGTTGGCAATGGTTGCAATGGGCTGTACTTCCAAAGCTGTATCATGGTAATTCTGGGAATTACGTGCAATGCCCGTTGCCCAGCTGATAAGCCCAGAACAATCACAGCAAACTTTCCCAATTTTTTGCTTATCGCTATCCCAAACCAAATTCCCATAGGCTTTTTTTAGGCTATTATAAATGGCTTCTGTCATGACTTTGCCTTTCATTCCGTATACATAGGGCACACCCAATTTGCTTTTGGCAAATGCCACCAATTCTTGTCCAGTCATTTCCATCTCCTCCTTTCCCCCATAATATGAAAAAAACAGGGATTGTGTCCCTGTTTTTCTGTTGTTTCCAGTATTCTTTTTTGATTAGTACTTCTGTATATCTTTTGTTGTAAGAAGCTAATAAAGAAAAATTTAAATTTCAACGAATTTATGATATACACCTAAAAGTTTCTCTGTGATTTCCTGATCTACGTGCATATGACCAAAATACCATTTCTGGAACTTCGGCTGATGTTCCATACTTTGGTACCATTCATTCAAAATTAGTGGAAATTGGTAATCATCATCTAGGCTTTTTTGTCTGCGAATAGAACTTCTGACAAAGAGCGGCGGCTCATGGGTAATGATGTATTCAATCTGGTCTGCAAATTGATACAACACCTTTTGACCATGTTCTATTTCTTCGGCAGTTGGTTCTTCTTCTTTCCACCAACTTACACCTTCTGTTCGTCTGTCCTTATCTACAGAACGGGCACCGCCAAATACAAAAAATTTCTTTTCGTAAATATCGTATATTTCTCCTCGCATGAGATGCAGAACACGTTCCCCTACACGATGTACATTGCCGCCATTCCATGTTTCTACGGGGAATTCATTCAGGAGCGCATGATTTTCATGATTGCCATCTACAAAAGCAATTGTGCCAGGAAACACTTGCTGTAAGCTTTCCATATCGTACACATAATCTTTGTCCCAAACATATCCGGCATCCCCTGCAATGATCATAATATCAGACGGATGCAATGTTTCTTTTTCTGCAAGCCAAAACAGTGGCACGAAGGTTCTATGTTTATCACCAGTAATAAAAATTCTTCCACTCATTTTTCAATATTCACCACATTTATTTTTTATAATAATAAATACCATTTCGTTCTTCTCTCAAAATTATACCTGATAAATACAAGTATTGTAAATGTGAAATTGCTTCTCCTGTTGCAAACCATTTTTGTGGTGCAGGAAAGCTTTCCCAATCTTTGCACATGATTTCCCATGTCATATGCTGAGCGACCATATATGCCGTTTTCCATTCATCTGTCAAAATGTTTTTTACTTCTGCCAATCTTGCTTCATGATGTTGGAAAAGTTCTTGAATACGGGTATGGACATCCTGAATCATGGTGCCATGGGAAGTTAAAACGACATCCACATCCAATGCATCAATTTTTTTCAGACTGCTTAAATAATCCTGCAAAGGATTTTCAACACCTAATTCGATGCAGATATTGGGCGTAATGGTACCAAGAACATGGTCCCCACAGAACAGAACTTTCTTTTCTGCGTCATAAAGGCACATATGCCCTGGTGTATGCCCTGGTGTCAAAATCGGCCGGAAATGGTAACCGCCATATTCCAGTACATCACCTTCGTCTACATACGTGAAGTTTACTTTTTCTGTATTACAATATTTTCTGCCGGGATGGATATCTGTATTCCTGCCGAACTGTGCTTTGGGAAATCCGAACTTAATGAAAAGGTCATCCAGCATCCGCCAATACAGATTGCCAGATTCAAAATTGATCATTTCCCCCTCTGTTTCCCCTGCTAGTATTTTGCATCCAGATTTTGCAAACTTGGAAATCAAACCACAGTGATCTGAATGAAGATGAGAAATGAATACATCATATTCTTCAATACCCAATTCTGTAACTGCATTTTTCAATGCTTCTTCACATTCAGGTCTGTTAAATCCTGTATCAATCATAAGATTTTTTTCTCCTAAAATGAAGTAGACATTGATTTCTCTTAAAGGATTATTGGGTAAAGGCACAACTTGTTTGTAAATATTTTTTGCTACTTCTGTAAGCATTTCTTATCCATCCTTTCTGCATTGTTTGGATTGTATCACTATTTATGCTATTTTTTTTAATTAACCATGCGAAATATTAATGCAATATTATTGAAAAATCCCTATGTTTTTGGTATAATTACATAGAAAATGTATGTAACCATTGTGGAAAGGGGCGATAAATTTGTCAGAAAAAAACAAATATTACTCCATCGGAAAGGTGTCCTCCATATGCGATGTACCCATTAAAACTTTGCGTTACTATGACCAGATTGGTCTGCTTGTTCCACAATATCGCAAGGAAGACAGCCATTACCGGTATTACGAACATACCCAGCTTCTTACACTTCATATCATTCGCAAACTACGTCTGTTGGGCGTTTCTTTAAAAGATATCCAACGGATCATCCAGAACTGTGATAATGCTGCAATGGAACAATGCGTTGTTTCCAGAATGCATGAAATCTCTAAACACATCCAAGAACTGCAGGACCAGCTTGCCATTGGCGAAGTATTGCTCCAACGCCTGAACACAGGAAATGTATTTTTGCAAAACAAAAATCAAGATTCGGAAAGTACCATTCGAATTGAAAAAATCCCTTTATATCACGTTATCTCTACCAGACGAATCAAACTGGATTATCAAAATTCGGATGTCTCCATTGACCGTTGGTCTGAACTGATTGAGCTTGCCAAAAAATATCATCTAAAAACTATGGGTTCTATTATTTTAACATATCATAACGAACCTTTGGAACAGTTTTATAACAAAGATTGTGATTTAGAATCCTGTATTCAGGTACCAGAACCAAAAGATGGACCAGAATTCAAACAATTCGGTGGTTTTTTAGCTGCGACAACCATTCATATCGGCAAAAACGAAGATATCATACAAACCCATGTAAAAGCTATTAAATGGATCAAACAACAGGGCTATGTCATCAACGGTCCAATCTCCGAAGAGTACATTGTTTCGCCTATTGATGTTTCTGAAGTAGAAAACCATATTACCAAAGTAATCATTCCCATTAAGCGTGTATAATCTTATCATTCCTCCTGTCATAAGCAAGAGGAATTTTTAGTTTGAAGTAAATTACGGATAAATATAGAAATATCCTACTTAAAAAAGCAGGATATTTTCTATTTTCTTTATTCACTTATACAATCAGTTACTGGAACATCTTCCGATTTCTTTGAAAAAAACAGGTAAACACACGCCATTACAATCGCACATACTGGTACCCATGCCAATTTCCATTCTGCAAAAGGCAGTTTCAGATAAAGATTTACAAACCAATCCAGATTCAAATTCAGCAGGTTATTATATGTATAAATGCCATCCAGAACACCGAAAAAGACGCTTACGATGATCCCCCACTTGCATACGGCCAAGTGTCTTTTATTCTGACAATCCGGCATTAATACATAATACAGTACCAGGATAATTGCGCCGGGATAAACTGCATCTTGAATAGGTGCAACGTATGTTAAGATGTTTGTCAGCCCAATTGCCCCTATGATTGCACTGAAAATACATACGATCGCGATAGATTTTTTATATTTTAATTTTTTATTGGATGCGTCTTCACAAAATTCTGCGGTAGCAGCACTGATACCAATTGCAGTTGTCAAAGATGCAAATACAAGACCGATGGAAAAAATTGCTCCGCCAATTGTTCCCAACAATTCAAATGCTACTTGTGTATAGAGTGTAACATACTGCAGTTCAATTGTTCCGCCTGTATTTGCCCCAACAATCATATGCCCCAAATGTGTCAGTGAAAGCAATCCAATTCCTACAATCCCTACTCGGATAATATTTTTATTCATTCGTTCGTCTGTTACACCATGACCTTTCAGGTTGTTCAATACAACAATCCCAAAAGTCAGTGCGCACAACAATTCTGAAGTTGCATACCCCTGTGTGAATCCATAAGCAAGTGCAGGTGTCTCATAAGTTTTCGGCTGCCACTCGCCCAACGGAGTCATCAAGCCCTTTCCGATGATCGCAACAACAATCAAAATCAATACAGGAAACAGGAATTTACTAACCTTATCCATCATGTCACTACGTCCCGCCAAGAACCAATATGTAAGAGCGTAATAAAAAGCAGAAAATAAGATAATCGGAATAGAACTGTCTGGTGCAAAACCAGTTGCCTGACAGATCGCATCCCAGGAAGATGCACTCATACGAGGAATGGTATACAAAGGACCCATGATGATAATAGTAACGCTTGTAAATATCGGACCAAATTTAGGCATTGCCCGTTTAGCCAAACCGAAGTATGTGCCCTGTCCTCTTGCCAGTGCTACATAAGCCAGCAAAGGCAAAAACAAAGATGTAATAAAAGCACCGATAAAAGCAATAAAAACCGAGCTGCCACTTTCTTTGCCCCATGTCATGGGCCAAACCATACTGGATGCACCAAAGTGCATGGAATACAAGGCACCACCCATCATCAAAAGCGCGGGTACTGATAAATCACCTTTCTTCATCCTCATACTACTTCTCCTCCTTTCAAATCAAGATAGATGGCATCATCCTCCATTCTTTGTTCTACCATTCTTATATATCTTTTATCGACAACACCATCTATCTTCCTTACAAAACCACTTTATCTCAAATGATTTCTTTTACATATAGTTCATCAATTTCCTGTTTTGTCATTCCCAACAGACTGCTATAAACCAATTCATTGTCTTCACCAAGAAGAGGAGCACCTTTTTGCACTTTATCTTCTTCTCCATGAATCTTAATAGGTGTACCTGGAATTCGGATTTCTGTATCCATTCCTTTCTGGTAAACATTCCACAGCATATTGCGAGACTGCAGCTGTGGATGTTCTGCTGCTTCTGGAATGGTCAGAATAACACCAAAGGGAATTGCAAGCTTGGTAATGATCTCTTCTAGTTCTTTGATGGTCTTTGTTTGTGTCCATTCTTCAATGATGGGTTTCAAGGAAGTCAGATAATTTTCACATCTGGCAAGATTTGTTTTGTAAAGAGGGTTTTCAATCAGATCATTTCTACCCATAGCACTGCACAGACCTGCAAACATCTTATCTGTGCCACATCCCATTACAAATTCGCCATCTTTTGCGCGGAAGGAGTCAAAAGGAGCAATGCTAGGATCCTGGTTGCCTGCACGATGTGGTGTTTTGCCAGCAATGGTATACTCTACAACGAAATTCTCCATAACAGAGAACAATGTATCTACCATGGCAACATCCACTCGCCTGCCGACGCCTGTTTTTTCTCTTTCATACAAAGCCATCAAAATGCCCATGCACAAATAAGCGCCGGAGTAGTTATCAGCAATAGAAGGACCAATTTTGCAGGGAGGACCATCCGCAAAACCTGTTACACTCATCATGCCGCTCATTGCCTGTGCTACGATATCATAACACGGTCTAGATGCCAGAGGACCTTCCAATCCAAATCCACTAATAGATCCGTAAATGATACGAGGATTAATTTCTTTCAGTACATCATAGGAAAATCCCAGTTTTTCCAATACACCTACTTTGTAGTTTTCGCAAACAACATCTGCTGTTTTTACAAGTTCACGAAAAATCTTTTTGCCCTCTTCGGAAGCCAAATTCAAAGTGATGCCTTTTTTATTTCGATTGATATATGCATAATAACCGCTGTAATCATTTTTCATGGGACCCCAGCCTCTTGTCTGGTCACCGCTGCCAGGACGTTCAATTTTGATTACTTCTGCACCATGATCCGCTAAATTCATTGTGCAAAATGGTCCGCTATAAGCCTGTGTCAAGTCTAAGACGCGAATTCCTTCCAATGGTCTATTCATACTTTCACCTCTTTACTGATTTTTGAGAATAGAAAATCCCAAAACGAATTTTCGTTATGGGATTTTCATATGAACCGTACAATATGCAAAGTTTATAAAATGTGCAGACTGCACACCTGTAGTTAGGACAGATTATTCACCAGGATGTTTTCTGTCTTTGAAAGAAGATTCCTGAGGACCTCTCTGATCTTTTTTCGCAATATACAGGCTGCCGATACCTCTGCCGCACAGAATAGGAGGTTCACATGCTGTTGCCGCTGTTTCAGGTGTTGCTACGCCAGAAAGGTCAGCATCTGTTCTGTCCAGCTGTGTTGCCACTTTCCATGCTTCAAATCTGCATGTGTAGGACTGGTTGCCCACTTTTTCAATCCAGCCATGGTATTCCATAAAGTCACCAACATATACGGGTGCCAGGAATTCTACTTTTTCATAGCCCAGGAACAGGCTGATGTCACCATCTACATAAACCATCAGTTCTGTACCAACGTCGCCCCACTGTTCAACGATTCTTGCACCGTTTACCAGACCGCCAACATAATGTGCATCTTTTGCGCTCATCATCAGATGATGTACTACTTTTTTACCTACCATAATAATTTTCCTCCTTTTATTTATCCAATTTGCTCATATGATCATTATTTAGAAATAGATAATTACTCGCCGGGGTGTTTTCTGTCTTTGAAAGAAGATTCCTGAGGACCTCTCTGATCTTTCTTCGCAATATACAGGCTGCCAGTTGCTCTGCCGCACAGTACGGGAGGTTCACATGCTGTTGCTGCTGTTTCGGGTGTTGCTACGCCAGAAAGGTCAGCATCTGTTCTATCCAGCTGTGTTGCCACTTTCCATGCTTCAAACTTACATGTATAGGACTGGTTGCCTACTTTTTCGATCCAGCCATGGTATTCCATAAAGTCACCAACATATACAGGTGCCAGGAATTCAATGTTTTCATAACCCAGGAACAGGCTGATGTCGCCGTCTACATAGACCATCAGTTCTGTACCAACGTCGCCCCACTGATCCACAATTCTTGCACCATTTACCAGACCGCCAACATAATGTGCATCTTTTGCGCTCATCATCAGATGATGTACAACCTTTTTACCTACCATATTAAATTCCTCCTTCTGTTATATGTATTTTTGTTTGGTTTATTTTATGGTTATACTGTACGGCATACCGTAAATGGAATGTCAATATCTGCTTTTTATATTTTTTCAGAAATTGCAAAAACGCATAGACCGAAGTTTCTACTTACTGGAGGGTTTCTTTTTCCTTGATTTTCCGCCTTATTTTACTGTTGCAGGAGAAATTTTCGCAAAAATCTATTGATTTTATGGAGAGTTTTTTACTTCTTTATGGTCAGATAATTACCCTTTTTTGTTAGTAATAAGGCAATTTTTTTATGCTTTAACCCATGTTTACCATATATGAAAAAAAGATAACGCTTTTCAATTAGAGAAACGTTATCTTTTTTGTTTTACAATATTTCTATTTCAGTTAGAAAGCAAAAATATATGAGCCATTTCATGTATTTCGGGCATCCTAGTTGAATATATACACCAAAGGCAAAACTTTGTTCTATATGGATAAATGGATTTTTGCCTTTTCCATACAAAGTTTATTGCCTTTTTATGTTTTGTCCCTTAGTTCTCATTTTTAATCCCTACAAATTCGAAGTGATTATTCTTTCGGCGCTTTCAATATCATTCATTCCTATTTCTCCATCATAGTTTTGGCTTTCCCAGATGATCTCAAATTCTGCTTTTTCCATCGAGTGGGCATAAAACTCCTCCCCTCAGACATGGGCATTCAATTCTTCCACAGTGGGAATAGGTACGATTTCAATAACGCCGTCATAGAGAACCGTAATATTGTGCGTATGTCCATCTGCAAAAATATCAATGGAGCGAAGTGCAAGACGTTCATTTTCTGTATCAACTTCATAAAGAATGATAGATGGTTCTCCCAATGGTGCATCCTTCCAAAATAATTTGATATACTCCATTTTGATTCAATTCCTCCATAATTTTACAAATTTTCATTAATTCACAAGCATCTGGGAATACTCATGACCACCAGAAAGGATCTCTTCCAGTTTCCTTGCGATTTCTTCTACAATAACATGACAAGGGTTTTCCTCCCCTTCGATTTCTAATCCCTGCAATTCCATACAATGCAGTGTTCCAAATACTTCCAGTACATGTCCTGTCAAGTCATAAATCATTCGATAACCTTCGATATTGTCTGCATCTGTTTCGCCATCTTTTGCAGTCATCAAGCCAATGATTCCAACGGCTACCGTAAAGGCGCCACAACAGGACTGTTCTGTCTGCATACCGATCCCCATCACAGAGAACATTCTGCGGGTTTCTTCACTTAAATGCAGATGATAGTATTCATTACACGCTTTGAACATTGCTTCCGCACAGCTTAAATTTGTACCAATATGATATTGATTGACTAATTCATATAATTTCATTTTTCTCATACTGCCCCCAATCACACAACAATATTTTCAGTCATTATTTCATATTTCTTAGAGAAACCAAGACACCATACTAACTACAATTAATACAATCCCCAGCAGAAAGAAAATGAATCGCCTAGAGCCACGACTATAACGGTGAGAATCAGGTTTGCCTGTGGGATCGCAGAGCCAATTCCAATTCAAAATTGTACCAATCAGGAGCACGATACCAACAGCCAGCGTGAGAGGGTTCCAATGCTCCTGTAAAAAAGCAGTTATCTGTTCGCTATTCATTTAGGCTTCCTCCTCTCCTCACCCCTGTATGTCAGCAGATATGGGACCTTTTTTCAGTGTGGCTTCTACAATCACTACATGACCCCAGAACATATCGTCATCCTCATACCAAGCAGTAAAACGACCGCCTGGAGAAACAGCAAATTCTGTTAAAATCAAACGCTTTCCAAACTCATCCTCTGTAATAGGGTCTTTTTCAGGATTACGGTCCGTTTGATTGTTGTCTGCCAGCCAGTCATTGGCAAGGATTGTAAGCTTTTGAGCTGCAAAATCTCGCAAAGATTTATCCCAAATCTGCTGATCCTCTATGAGTTTCTTCATCACATTTCGGACGCGTGTCCAAGATGCTTTCTTTTCCATATCAACATCCAGAGAAATGTGGATTTCTTTTCCCATCCACTGACAGGTTCCAGTGAAAAAACTCATTTCCTTATCTAAAGTCAGCGTTCCCAACAGCTCATCTTCCATCACAACAGGTTTAATGTACCCTGCCCAGATTTCTTCCAAAGCCGAACACGGAGCGTTCTCCTCTACGATTTCGGTGACATACCACTGTGTTTCACTAAGTGCTGTGCCTTTCCATCCTCGAACCTTGATCCGATAAATCTCCCCTTTTGCAAATCGTTTGGAATACTCACCTGCTTCTCTCTCTTTCTCCGTCAATGGCCAATTCAGGCAGCAACGATCAGAAATTACTTGACCAGTCTGTACGTCAGCCATAGCTAGAGCATAGGTATGAGCTGTCCAGAAATGATCCATAAATGTTTTATCTGCACTGGTACCACTTTGAATCAGTACCAGCTTTTCCTCATCTTCTGCATGATAGAGGGAAATAAAGTCCTTCACTGTTCTTTTTTTCATATCGTTCCCCCCTTTAGTGAAAGATCTGTTCATATATATCGCCAATGTGCAGGAGCTGTTTTGACGACTTTTCTGTTGCCGCTATCTGAATCTTTTTACCAAATCGTCCATAAGCATATCCTGGATATACGCATCTGCGTATTCCAGAAGTTCTACGTCCTTATCGTTTTTATCAGATAATAACGCACCTTTACGCCGTTTTTCTTTGGCAAACGCATATATATCACCTCTCAGGTCTGCTGATGCTGCATGGAAACCACTTTGCAATCCGTACAAACTTCAATATAAAGTGTCCCTTCCGTTCCTTCCATAATGGTATCCCATTGGATTTGAGCCAAATATTTCATAGGTTTTCCGCACACAGGACAAGTTGTATATTCCCAGTCCTGTACCCAATTCGCAAAACCACCAACGGTATTGACATCCTCACAGAAAGCTCCATAAAACAAAGGAACCGGATTTTTTGCCAGCACAAATGGATTTTCTGCCATAGATTTATAATCTTCCGGTCTCATGTAGCATTCCATTTCCTCTTCGTCATCATAAAGTTTGGAAGGAAAAACTTCTGTACCACCATCTAAAGTAAAACGATTATAGGCAGGACCATCCAAAAATCCGACACAGTTTGGACAGCAAGTAGCAGTCAAAACTCCATCTAAGCCTAAAAACTTCAATCGCTCATCTTTGCCATCCAGAACAAAAATGTCCACCATTTTCCCACCGCAGTGAGGGCAAGTATCTTCTCGTAAACGACCGATTTTGACGGGTGTTTCTTCATTGGCAGTCCCCTTTACCATGGGATAACAAGTATCAAAATTGAGGTGAATGCGATGACCCTCTTTATCAAAAGTCCACCCGCCACACTGGGCATAAATGGATGGATCAACATATAGACGCTTTCTCCATGGACGAGGATTACGTTCCAGTTCCAGCAGTGTTTGCAGTGCCTGATCATCCCCCTGCATGGCAAGGCAGCTCATCAGATTAGCTGCTTCATTGGCATCTTTTGTCTCCAATAGTACGGATTTCAGTCCATCTCTCACATCTTCTGGCGCATGGTAGTAGATCTCGCAAGGATAGAATACTTTTGCTTCCAAAGCTGCTTTCTGGATTTCTGGCGTAATGGCATCCAAATAGCTGAGCAACTTCCAAAAATCTGTGAAGGCTGGCTCTTGATAATCTTCCAATCCTTTTATATTCTCCATCAGTTTTTCTCGCTTTTGCGCAATCTGTTCCGGTGACCATGCAAGCACATCCTGACGTTCTTTTTCCATTTGACATTTCCAGCACAAACCTTCATAACCTAATGAGGTTCCACAACTAGGACAACGATATTTCAAACTCATATTCCTCGCTCCTTTCAATCAATACAAAAAAGCCCTGCATCCATACTGTCAGAAGGACAGCATAATGCAAGGCGCGAAAAAAGCCGGAGAAAAATCATATTCTTTATCAGATACAATTTCTTTCCATGCCATCACTAAGTGATTCTTTGCCTTTCGATGATACTCGTGCTTTAGCTTCATACGATGTTACCTCATTAAAAATAGTGTAAACCTCTTTCTTTTTTCTTATGATTTTTAACAAATATGCACAAAATCAATTTATAGAAATTATAAAAGAAAACCTTCGAAATTACAAGCAAATCACTGTGATAAAATACCGTAATTCTAATATTTTAAATACGACAAAAAGTGAATGTCTTGTAATACTCTAATGAGATTCAAAAAATTCTAGTCACAATCATGTGTATTCTTAATATCGATTTAACTACGATCAACCAAACTGCAAGCGGAAGCTATATAAACAGTTTTCTCAGCGGCAGTATTTTCAATACACTATAGAAACAACAAAAAAATGCATAGTAACATTCCCTTCCAAGTACTAGGTTACATTTCCTATAAATCGAGTAATCATCGCATCAATTTATAGAGATGGCAACTTTTTTCTTGACAATCCCAGTTAGAAATCATATATCTTTCTGCTGTTCCATCCGAAGCATGATCATATCCGCTTGGTTTTGGCTCTGTATTTGGTACATTACTGCCAAACCCAATCACACACCATAATAAAAATAACAGCACAAAAAAACAAGCCGCCATCAATATTCCTGATAGAATATTGATACAGTCATATTTACGTTCCCTTCTGACAAATATAACAATGCCACATCCTATAAAAAGAACCAATACACCTATGGTGCATGCAGAACAAAATAACAGATCTAAAAAAATGCCGTGTGTCATACAATCCTCTCCTAACAACAAAATACATTTCTTGTTTTATCTTAAGTAACGAACAAGAAATGCATTTTTAGACACTACGTGTTTATTTTTCAATCTGTCAATTTTATAGTGTACCAAATTTAAAGTCACATTGATCAGCCAAAATATTGATTTGTATATACTTTTGGGGAAAAGTTTTTATAACAATAAAAAGATGCCATTTGAATGGCATCTCTTATTTTATATTGCTATTAACTTTCCGGTTCAAACAATTTATCCACTGTAGTCTGCAATTCTTTTGAAAGTTTAAAAGCCAAAGAAAGTGTAGGATCATATTTATTGTTTTCTATTGCATTGATTGTTTGCCTTGAAACACCGCATTTCTTTGCCAATTCATCTTGGGAGAATCCGAGTTCCTTCCTTCTATGTTTGATGATGTTTTTCATGTTATCCGCCATACCTTTTCTTATAATATAAAAGTGTCAAAAAATATGTCATAGCAATTACACTTAGTTCAATAAATGGATTGTTACGCATAGCTTCTGCTTGCAAAACTGCTGTTATGACATCTAATACAAGTCCAAGCACTGTTATAAGAAGTGTAAAAAAACTTGCTTTCCATACCATTAGCTTTCTTCTTTCATCGCCAGTCTTTAACAGAGAAACAATCATCATAAAATCTATGAAAATTAGAGCAATAAGAAAAATTCCAAATACGATCAAAAAAAGTGTAGTTGTTCTCATAAATTCGCTCCCCTCTTCAATTAAAAATGTAAAATACTTTTTACATTTTTATCATAACAAATATATATTAAATGTCAAGAGTTTTTTACATTTTAAAGATAATAGAGAGAATACGTATCGCTAATTTATATCTTATCTATTTTTCTTCCACACTCTCTGCAGCTTTTACCATTTCTTCCTTTGAAAGGGCTGCCGATATACTGAATATGGTTGTTCTATCCTCCGAATACCATACAATCACACTATTATCGTCTTTTGCTTCAGCTTCGTAGTAATCCCCTTTTCGTTCTCCTACCATGACCTCTTGGGCATTTTCATCTGTAACAAACAAACTGATGGCATCTGTGCCACTTGAGGACATAAAGGCTATTTGATTTCCCATATCATTTTGATAGATAGTAATGTTCATTCCTTCCGTTTGTGATGTTTCTTTTTCATAATAGCCTTCTGGAATATAAGTAAGAACATACGCCTTCTGTTGAGCAGAACCATCGCCTGTATAACGATATTCCATATAGCCCTTATATTGTCCCTTCAGCCAATATAAAAACGTAGCTCTTGCCTCTGTGTTAAACATCAAAAAGGAACTGCTTGCTACTACAAATATTGCGAACCAACAAGCTGCCTGTCTAAAGACTCTGTTTCTTTTCTTGCGTTTTGCTTTTTGCAGTACATTTTCCATGTTGTTTTCAAAAACCTCGGAAAATACATGACTGTATTCTTCTTGCGGCAGAAGTGAATCTGCAATGATGTTTCCAGCCTCTTTGGCTGCTTGTTTCAGCATTTCATCCGTTATCACAAGATTCCCTCCTTTTCACACAGCTCTTTTAGTTTTTTCTTTGCCCTTTGGTCTAACTTCGATGCTGCCACAAGAGATATATCAAATAAGGCAGCAATTTCCCGAACACTATACCCATGATAATACCGTAACAGTATCACTTCTCTGTATCTAGCAGGAAGGTTCAAAATGGACTTTGTAAGCAGATTGTCACCGTCATAAGTCACTTCAATACCATTTATTTCCTCCAAATATTCGTTTTGTTTGTGTCTGTTTTTCTTACGATATATGTCTATGGCTTTATGTTCAGCTATTGTAACGATATAACTGCGTGTTTTTGGACAGTCCAACGCGTCTATCTTTTCTATATTCTCTGCTATTTTTATAAATGCCATGTGCACAGCGTCTTCTGCATCCTGCTCGTTATGGAGAATTTTATTGGCTGTATAAAACATCAATGCTTTATATTTCAGATATATCTCCTCAAATTTTACTTTATCCTCTTCACTTTCTATCATTTGTAGATATATCATAGAAGAATCCTCCAGCATAATTGAAAATTAAAAATCAAATCTGTTCTTTATATTAAATGAATTAAAATAGAAAATCAAATATATTTGCTTATAACGCAAAACACATAAGAAAAGGCAGTCATAAAACTGCCTTTTCATCGTTTTATTTCATTCTATTCATTTTCCGCCTGTACTGCACTTTCATCTCCTGCAGAAGGATAACCACAACGTTTGTAAAGCTCTGCTGGAATATAGCTTACTGCAAGTTGATCCTCTTTGGAACATTCATTATACCAATTCAGCCAATCTAGAGTTTCTTTCGATAACTCAGAAGTTTTCAACGTATTGTCATGAAATTTTGCCACATCAGATTCATCTGAAATTGGTGGTTCTGAAGGATTTTTAACGAAATACCAGTGATCATCGGCAAAAATATAATAATCATTGATATTTAAATAAGAAAATACTTTCTCTCCGTGGTTTATATCAAATGTATAGCTTTCTCCACCAGCATAGACTTCGTTAGGCGCCCCTCCATCGGGAAAATCCATATACATCAAATCAAGACCAAGTGCCCAGTCTTTTACATCTGTGATTTCCTCCATACGTAACTGTTTTGAATCACCTGAAGAATAAACTGTGTATGTAATGTCTTTTGTATCTGCTGGAAATAGCATTGGTCCTATTCCGCATATCACCACTTTTTCACTATCGTTTTTGTAATTTACTGTCAGTACAGTAGCATTCTCCAATAGCCATACATCCTCCGATGAATCACTGTATGCAGGAACACCCCAGACCTCAGATAATTGTGTTCGTCTGTATCCCGACAATATTTTATTTACTTCGGCTTCATCCATTTGGGCAATAGACTGTAAATTAGGAAGATTATTATTACTTTTTCTATTATGATAACCATAACTCCAAGTCCAACCTGCCACCGCGATTACCGCCAATACAATTAGAATCCATATCTTTTGTGTTCCTTTATATTTTATCAATTTCAATCCCTCCAACCTTATTAGACAGGCAAATATTATGAACAACATAGACCTCTTTTATAATTGTAACGAACCAGATTTACTTTTTAAGACATCTCCGCATAAAAAATAGGAAATCTATAAAAGATTTCCTAAAATAGACAAGGCAGTTTATATTCATTTTGCGGTCAATTTGAGTTTTTTCTCTCTTTTATAAACTTCTCCATTTAAAAGCTTTACATTTATATCTCTTGAATGAAATTCTGTTTTTTCCTGATTAAAATTGTCATTCCTTCTTAAAATCGTATTGATTCTAGATATATATACTAATCTACGGCTAGAATATCTATATTATCCTCCTAATAAGCCTACCCGCTGTTAGATAGCAAATTTATAACTCGTTTTTATTACGCTTCTCCTCTTTGCTCCAGCAAATTAAACACTTCATCCATACCCATTTCAAACATAACACTGTCTTCCTTGATTGGTGCAAAATAATACGCTACTTTTTCTGCACCGAATTCTTCTTCTAACTGTTCCCACTGGGCAGAAGGATAAATACAAAATGCAAGAGTATCACTGCCAAGAGAACCCATAAACCAACGGATTTGATATTTTGGAGATACATATTCCTGTAAGCTTTTCAATGTGGTATCACGATCTGTATATTCTTCCGCATAGGGGATTGCTGTGGAAATACTGTTTTTTTCTAAAATAATATCTACGTCACGTTCTTTTTCAATTTCCACACAGGTAAACTTCACCTTATCTTCTTCTGATAGTTTTTCATTGATGTATTTAATGATAGATTCATCATATTCACGCCAATCTATCCAGATTAAAACATCGCTTTCCCAAAAGGTATCTAAATATTCTTGTGGTGACAGCAAAAAATCTCTGATTTCATCCATAATCATTTCCTCCTCCCATATTGTTGCAAACAATATCCAAGCTATTATAATTTCACAGTTCTATGTTGTCAGAACAACTGCGTTCTTATTGTACTGCTATTAAGTCATTTTTTCCTGTACTGCGAAAACAATAGAATTGTTTTGCCCTTTTCTCTTTTCAAATAAAACTCTTTTCTTAAAAGCAAAATGCAATACTATATAAATACATTGATTCATTTTATATGATTGCATTTTGTAACCAGCTTCCACTTTTTAAAACCACTTTATATTTTCGTTCTTAAAATGCGGTGTATTGCCATCTTTATAAGGATCATATCGATTTTCATTGCAGCCAAATTCTTTTAGGAAAGCAATCTTATTATCGGGTGTCCATTCAATCAGTGATATTCCATCAAAGGCTTCTGCCTGCCCACCATCCATTTGATTCTTAAAATACCATTCAACAATTGTCTGATTGTCTTTATGGAAAAACTGTTTGATATCCCACTGCAATACAGTTCCCCTCGTGTTCCATTCTTCAAACCAAAGTGCAATCTTCTGGACTCCATGATATTCTGGTCCCCAACTTTCAATGTAAATGGCATCACTTGAGAAGATATCGAATATACCAAGGTCTTTTTTTGCAAGCCACATTTCAAACCAAAGTCTGATGATTCTTTCTTTATTTTCCATCCTCAAAACCTTCCTTGATTATTTCAAATTCAATTTTTCGCCATATAACATCCATCATATATAACATCCAACCGTTTATTGATTGGAATTATATGTGACTAGTCAAAATCCATCCAGACCAAGTGCTTTCCGCAATGCAGGCATTGGAACAAATAGCACTGCAAATGACCGCCATTGACAGAATGCTCAATCATTTCTTTCTGCTCATCATCCCACATGGGGTCATCCAGTACTTCATCCATGACATCTAATGCCTGCAATTCCATAGCACCTACTCTGCCCAAATAAGCACAGAAGTCCCCGCAATGGGCACGCCAGTATTCCTGCTGCCAGCCACAATAACCAGGTGTACGATGAATGAGTTCGTCCAGTTTTTCGGCATCCTTCACACCATCATCCACGGAATAATCATCCTGAAAGCTGCCATCAAATTTTTCAGATGCTTTTCCACTGGCGATACAAGCTGGACACAGATAATCAATGTCATCCACAGCATAGAATGGTCCTTCATAATAAATGTGCGTTACCTTTCCACAGCAGTCACAGACAACTCCTTCCTCTGATATCTCAAATGCTCCAGTATTTAACGGATTGGGGTGGTATTTGAATGTTGGTATTCCCAGTTCTGCCAGCATTTCTTTTTCTTTCTGAATATCTTCTTCTGTTTTGGGTTTGGGAATTGCAAAATTGTTTCTCCAGTTTTCTGCATATTCTTTCATTTTTCCCAAGCGTTTTTTGATTTTGACATCTGAAAGATCACCAATACTGGATAATAAATCATAGGCATCTTTTTTATAGTTCAAAAGATCATATACATTTACCAGAACTTCTTTTGCAGCAATTGCTTCACTTTCTTCCAAACTTTCCTTGAAATCATAAAGAGCAGTCACACTGAAAGAATCGCCCTTTGATTGTTCAAACTGCTTTTTTAATGCGACATATTTTTCTTGATACTCATTCATACTTCCACCCCATTTCAAAGGAATCATTCTTCACAAACATCACAAAGCTTGTCCATAATATCAGAAATTTCTGTTGGTATACCTTCTTCCCATTGGGGATTTTCAATCCGTTCTCCTTCTAGAGCCAAAAACAATTCCTTTGGTATTTTTACTTTTGCTTCTTCTTCCTCGTACGCAGAAGTCCAATCATAATGATCACTATATTCATCGTTTGCAGGATCAAAAGCGTATTTTTGGTTTCTATAAAAACCAGAAAGGTAATTTTTTTCAATTGTTTGAATGATATCATAATCTTCCAATGCCCAAAAAGCTTCTGCTTCACATTCCTCTCTGTCAGCAAATTTCTTATAGAAACCAGGTTGCATATACCAATATAAAAGCAAAATCGTTCCTTTATCTGTATCTGGCTGATCTACAATCCATCGAATAACTTCTTTTGAATTATCAAAATTCCAGCACAATGCAAGCATTTGTCTTTCTTTGGGATTGTGTTTCTTCAGATAGTCAATCACCAGTTCCGTGCTTAATTCGTCAAATTCTTCTTCTGTAATTTCAATTTCATCCCAATCAAAGTCAGGGTCTAAAATATCATTGATATACAGCATATTTTCCTCTCCTTTCAATCCCACCAGAAATACCAAACCTTGGACTGTCGCAATACATCTGCCAATGAGCCTACCGTAGCATCTTCTGGTCCTTGATCCACTATATCTGGGCAGAAACCATATTGTTCCAAAGCCACTTCCATTGCACATTCTTTTGAAATAGCCGTCGAAAGGTCAAATTCCAGTACATCATGTGTCAGAACAGCAGGCACAGCTCCATACTGCTCAAACCAGTATTTCGCCACTGCCATAAGTTCTGGTGTATCTGGGCATTCATTCCAGTTTCCAAAAGGCAAGTATGCAAAGATTTCCCAAGGATGTTTTACTGGAATTTTAGCTAAAATCATAGGATATGTCATGTCTGTATCATATTCCCAGAAGCTGGAAAAACGATTATTTTCATATCCATTTTCCATTTTTCCTAGTATTTCTTCTTCCCAATCCATATCATCATCGTCAGCTTCTTCTTTTCGAAGTCCAATCATTTCCTCCAAAACTGCCTTTCCGTCTTTGATGGAGGTGGAGAGCATCTTCTTTCGATACTCCGTTACGGTTTTGAGGTCAAATTCGTAAAAGTCCGCATCATTCTCAGGGTCGGCATTCATCACCAGACACTCCAACAGCGTTTCGTCATCTGCCTTGATGAGCACCGGCACAAAGCCTTCGTGGACACTGTCTCGCTTGGCATAACTGTAAGCCGCCGTAATAGGGTCGTCATCTTTCATAGATGGGAAATAGGTACATTCACAGTCCAGATATTCCATGATTGCCTGAGCCACTTCAGAAGGCTCCAATGTAACCTCGTTGAAGTCCTGTCCTTGCCAGTTCATAAAGCGTTTCTCAATCACCTTTGCCATAGCTTGATAATATTCCTCATCAAAAGGAATGAACAGATATGCTTCATCTTGAATTTCATCGGAATAGTTACGTTCCTGGCCAATGATGCCAATAGCGTAGTTGTCGATATCACTTGGGAAATAAGGGCTGTCGCTTTCACCGTAGTAGTAGGAAGCAAAAGCCAATCCTGTTTGGTTGAACAGCGCTCCAAAAAGCTGCCCTTTCAGCTGGTCTCGGATAAAGCTGCGCAGGTCAGCATGGCTCAAATCCGCCATAAACAGCTGCACTTGCTCCCAGTACCTTTCCATAAATTCCGCACTCATCAGATCATGTTCCATACACCAACGCAGATAAATTGCCATATGGTTGTAGGCGTTGATTTCATCCACCGGCAGTTCTTTTTCCTCTATGGTTTCCAGATGCCAAATGGCATCGTCCATCTCATCAACGCCGTCGCCATCCTCTATATTGCCCAGCGAACCTCTTGTAATGGCATTTTGGCGTGAAGGATTCACCACAAAACTGATACCTTCCATCTTTTTCAGCAAGACATCTGCATCATATTCCATTTTGTACGCTGATTCTTCCTGATAAAGGGGAATCACCTGATAGAAATTGACTTCTTCTCCGTCTGGCAATATGCAGACTTCGCTACCTTGCTTCACGCTCTGAGGTCCCGTTAAAATAGCGGAACAGAGTTTTGTGTCCTCCGCAAAAGGTGATTGTTTGTCCATGGTGTGACCAAAACCCAGCCAAGTATCGTTCGCAATAGGCAAGCGAGCCAGCACTTTCAGCAGACCAATGGGCCAATACCATTTCTCATCCTTTATAGATTCCGCATCCAGTTTCCAATGCGTAGGGAGTGCAATTGCCAGCTCTGCTCGCTCCAGCTTGTATTCTGCAAGCTCCTCTGGAACATTCATTCGATGAGCCCCCATACCCATAGTAACCAGTGTGTAGTAATCTCGTTCTTCAGAAGGAGGAACAACACAGATATCCACATGTATGTCAGGTGAGACTAACTCATGGAACACATTTTCAAATTTACCGAAATACTGCTGGATATGATTTTCGATGACTTTCATCTCATCCTCAGTGTAGACTTCCGGTTCACTGAAGGATACGTCTTTATCTGCATTGTCCTCACCGTCGGCCTCTGGGTCGTTATCTGTTGATTTCCAGGAAATTTTCAGTGTCATCTGTTCTTCTGGCAAAGATACGCCTGGACTGCGGGTAATGGTGCGTTTATCCCCAGCAGAAAAACCAATGGTTTCTCCGTCGTGAAGTTCCACATCATTCTCCAGAACATAAGACACAAGGCTTGCCAGGAAGTCTCTCAAATTACTCGGTTCAGCATCAGTACCCAGCACTTCCATCTCATCCTTGCCGAATACATCCATTCCATAAGTGTAAGCGTTCGTACCATTTTCATCACGGTACAGACCAAACCAAATCCAGTTAAAGATTGGCAGTTCATCATTTTGCAGCATATCAGCAAAACCTTCATAGAAACGAGGTTCAAATACAACACCGCTGGTATAAACCCCTGTTGCGTATTTCTGACGGCAGCAAGCAGCTACCAGCTTGGTGAACAACTTACCTTTTTCCAGCAAATCTTCCTCTTTTCCCAAAACTGCTACCATAATATGGGCACAATGTTCTTTTGCTATCTTTACCGCATCCTCCCACATATAGTTGTTTTCCGCATTTATTTCCGCTTCGCCGTTGGGAATTGGATAAGTTCCAAGGCTGACAGCAGCAAGCATATCTCCCACTTCAAACACTAAGGCATCATCACTCTTATCCTCGCTTGCGTTATGTTCATCCACGGTGATGTTCCATTTTTCTTTCATATCTTGAATAAATTGCTGCTTGTCCCATTTTCCTTTGGACAAAAGGATAAATCCGGTAAAAACGCCTGTGGGGTCACTCTCGTCCTCCGATTCTGCCTCGGCACGATTGCCAATTTCGTTTTGGCATTCCTGTATTACCAAAGGTGCATCCGTATCTTCTGGATCTAATTCTGCCCAGCGCTGTGCATAAGGGATAGCTTTTTCTTCCTGTCCATAAAGATATTGATAAGCATAAGCCATACGCATATTCCATTCCGCTTTGTCTTGACCTTCTTCTCGAACAGATTCCAGCACATCAAGGGCACGCAGCAGAGCCTTGTCTCCCTTGTAATTTGGTGTTCCCTCATCGTGATCTCCGATGATAGCGTAGTTTTCCAGTGCCCGTGCCATGGCATAGGCAATGCGATAATCCCACCATTCCTCTGGAATGGCATTCAAAGCCTGAATGCAGCGAGTATACTCGTCCTCATCATTCCACTGCTCTAATTGCTGATAAAATGCTTCTGCATTTTCCGGTGTATAAGGGATATAATCCATTCCCGTCAATGTTTCTTCCAATTCTTCAACTCTCTCCTTGGAATCTAGATCATCATTTTCGGTCTGTTTCAGATACACAGTGGATGCCTCTCTGCGGAATGTATGGAAACTTGCCCAAGGCAAATCTGTATCCGCAAAAAATTCCTTTGCCATTTGCAGTGCAGTACGAATATCCCATGCAATAAAATCTACATAGCCGCAGTAAATACCTGTGGCGCCGCCAGTCAAAGTAAGCACTTCACTTCCTTCATCGGTGGTAAATACTCCCTCCAACTGATCTCGAAAATCAAAAATCTTCTGACTGCCTTCTTCCTCACGAAGTGTATCCAGTGGATAGCAGAAAAAGCCTGCCACTGCACCATCGGCGTGAAGATCGTCCATGTAATCGTTGTCATTGTTTAGATAACCATTGATGAGAGCTGCACAGCAAGTGGAGCCGGCAATGGTATCTAATCTCCAATCCGCCTCTGGATCTTCATTTGGTTCCATGCTGTATCCCATATAAGTTTCCAAATAGCTTTCTGGATCTTTAGAAAGGTCTAAGCCTTTTTCTTTCAGTATATTCGGCAGACGAGAAAGCAGTTCGGCAGGGTCCTCTTTTGGTTCCGTCAGTACATCAAAAGCTTCGATGTGTCGCATATGAGGAATTTCGCCCAATACCTGATCTGTCAGCGTGGTCAGCATCCACCATACACGACCTTCTTCTTCCGCAAGCATCGGCAGCAGTTTTTCGCAATAGGTCTCCAAAGCAAAACGATTTTCACTAATATCCTCTAACCAAATCTGCACATCCTCGCCGGAAATATACCACTCACCTGTACGCAGACCAATGTTTTCCACGCTCTGGCGTCCCACCAGAATATTCCAATGCTCCAATATCTCTTTTGGTGCGTGTTTCTGGAAATAAACCAATTCAAAAAGCTTTACTTTGTTGCCTTCTGGAGTTAGGATTAGTTCATGTTTTTCGCCGTTAAAACCCATCTCAAAAGAAATATCTTCAAAAGCAATATGTAAAATCTCCTCACATGTGGCAACGAGTTCTTCACCCCGTTCCTGATTTTTGTCTGTATCCATGATTTGGCGCAATTTTGCTTCCTGTTCCGCAAATTCCGCCCATGCTGCTTCTGTTCGTTCCCGAAAGTTTTTGGAAAATCGGGGCAAAGACAAACGGCGGCGGCAATCGTCGATATACTCCAGAGTGTCTTCATCTCCGGGACGGGCTTTCAAAGCTTTTTCAAAATAGCGCAGAGCGGGACCTTCTTGATCCAGATAATAATAAGCAGAAGCGATCCGATAGTTCCAGCAATGATCTTCCGCAAAATATGCCTCATGGGGCGCCAGGAGCTCCAGCGCTTTTTCAAAAGACTCCCGTTCTGCTGCATCCGCTCCTGCGATATATGCCCTTGCCAATTCACTATCCATTTCTGGTGTTCGTTCATCAGCAGGGATTTGTTCCAACGCATTTTTGATTTTCTGATATTCTCCATCTTCAAGCCACATTTGGCACATCTGCAATAAATCCATCTGTTCTCCCTCCCCACCTTGTGGCGCTTCCCAATCTGTTATCTGCTGAAATATACCATTTTCATCTCTTACGAAAGCAGAATTGTATGGTGCATTCAGCAGAGGAATGATATCAGGATTGCTATTACAAATGGAATGCAAAGTGTAAATACCCGCGTTATTTGGATCATCCATATAGGTATCACTTTCATCACCGGCAGTAAAACGCCAACCACTGTCCCAGTCACCATCTGGCTTTTCTCGGTAGCAGTAACCAACCTTACAGCCCTCCACTGTAATACGGTTAGTGGCAATGCATCCATTGGCTCCATCCCAGTCAGGGAGTAAATTCTTCATGTCCTCTGCCTTCACATAGTAGTTGCGATTGCGACCAGCAGACTCATAAAGTTCTTTCCGCAGTGCCTCCACATCTCGTGCCATTTCTTGAATCTCCTCGTCATCCATCATTTCATGAAGGTCATAGGACGGAGGATTTTGGGCAAAGTCCGCAAGAGTTCTGTCCATAGCGTTGTGTTCCTCTGGTGTAGCAGTGATACGGATGCAACGAGAAGGCGTATTGTACTCATCCAAATCTTGCAGGTTTACGCTGCCATTTACGCTACATTCCAAAAGGATAGCTGCCAGATCTGTGATGACATCAATGGCAAAATGAAAATCCATTTCCACACCGTTGGAATGGGTAAACTCCAGATATTCCACTGTTTGATGGAAATCCCAATTTTGCTTATCCATCCCAATCTTAGCAAAAATCTCACTGAGAGGGATTTCCTCTTTCTTTTGGTCTTCTAAAAACGCCACAAGATTCAGACTGTCGTCAGAACCTCCAATAAAGTTGCCCCAGTATTTGCTGATGTACATCTGCTGCACCTCCAATTCCGCTATCAAAAACTCCGTTCAAATCATAAAATTTATTCCGGCCATTGGTCTCTTTCACATCTGCTGATAAAATCATAATGCAGGCTTTCAAAAGCATCATTGGGATAAGATTCTCCATCCTGATGAAGTTCCAACCCATCCAAATCCATCATTTCATTGATATACGCCAGCGTATCATGGATTCCAGCAATATGTTCTTCCTGAAGCATCTCTGCCAACATACTTTTTTGTTCAAGTGTCAAAGAAGAAAGGAATTTATTTTTTGCCTGATTGTCCTGTGTATGAGGAAAACTGCCTTCTAAAACCCATTTTGCTGTCACGCTATCCTTTTGTTCTACAAGACCATCAATAAATGCTTTATATAATTCTAATTCTTTGCCCATACACATCTTCCTCGTTTTTCCATTATAATTAAGAATTTATTTCGATTTTGTATTTTCAAAAGTTGCCTTCTGTCATAATCATATCTGCCAGTTCCTAGTGCAGATTGCCTTGAAATATAAATATGTATCATACCTTACTTTCCTAACCTTTTCAGATATTGTGCAGGAACCATCTTTGTCAGCCATACACCATTGGCGGATAGAAGAAAAGTGTATCCATCCTGCTGCATCTGCCCTGCATTGACCAGATAAATAACTGGTTTTCCATGTCTGCGTCCTACTTTTTCTGCCGTTGCCGTATCAGGAGACAAATGAACATATAATCGGTATTGAGGAAGTAACCCTTTTGCCTCAATGGAAGCAGAAAACCGTTCCGCTGTCCCATGATACAAGATTTCCGGCGGCTCCGTTACAGAAAGCTCCACATCGACCTGAATGGAATGTCCTTGATTTGCACGAATCTTGGTTTTATCTTCGTTAAAGGAATACCTCTCTTTGTTGTCAGTTCTTACAATTTCCTCTAAAACCTCAAAATCAATGGGATATTTCCTGCCAATGCCTGCTAAAAGTGCCTCCACATTTGCCCAGCCATTGGCATCCAATTGAATCCCAATGACCTCTGGCTTATGCCGTAAAATCAAACTGATATATTTGCTGATTTTTGTTAAGTCAGAATTTGTTACTCTCATATATATCTTCTCCCGATGTTCTCCTAACATTGATGACTTCTTTTGTCATCTCTTTATATCTTTCACTTCCATGTTCAATCATTTGAAAATAATTATATCTTCTAAAAAATTCTGCACATTTACTAATCCATACACTCTTATAGCAATCATAAGATCAATGATGTCTATTGAGACTTCATATACACTACAACGTCTGTATCCTGTTTCTCATGTATGTTTATTGCTGAAATGCAAATGACAATATGTATTTCAATTGCTTCCTGAAAATACCAATCTTTCTCTTGTGGAAATTTTCTGTTATATAGCCCCTCCTAAATGGGATCACCATAATACCATGCTCCTACAATTAACTTTTCTTGTTGATTAATACCAGATTGATTCATGAATTTCGTGATTTGACTATCATAATCCAATCCGCTGCCAGCCATCTAACCGTTCCTGCAAAGCCTCAATTTTCCATTTTTCACCTATTCGTTTCATGAGAAAACGGCGTTCAAAGCCCGCACTTTTTGTTTTAGTATAAATATATAATTTATTCTTTGTAAGCTGTTCCGCATCTATAAACATGTCTTCGCTATAAGTTCCTGCGGGGCTGTAAGAAAGTGCCAAAGGACGGTATCCTAATCTTGGTTTTTCGCTGACGTACTGTTCCCAAATATTCATCAATTGCAGTTTTACCTCTTCATCCTCAAAGCCCTTTTGAGATACATACTTTTCCCATATTGTCATGGCTTCAAAAAAATCTTTCAGTATCTTCTGACATTCTTCCACCGCCTGCTGATCCAGCTTTACCGATTTTTTCGCCTTTTCTCTTTGAAGCTTTGAGAAATGTTCCATCTGTTCCTGATTGAACTGTTCTTTAGAAACTGGCTCAATTCTAGGATGATTTGCAATATTCAAAAGTCCTTCATATGTAACTGCCGTATGGTCTATCTGGATATGTGTAAGTTTCGGAATAGAAGCCGCCTGCAACAAACCATTGTCATTGAGACCTGTATGATTGAGCGTCAACAGATCAATCTTACATTCCTTCATTACATTTAAACTGCTTCCCGTGATTCTGCGATTACCATCAAGGAGCAGATAACGCAACTTTGGCATAGTTGCAAACACATAAAAACAAACATCTGTTAATCGTCCATATTCCACACCGAAATTCACCATATTTTTAGAGCCAATAAATGGCATCAACAATTCATCCGTCAGAGCATTGTTTTTCACATAAAATCCAACCGGCTTATAATCTGCCAACTTCTCCATGATTTCCATGGTCAGTTCCGGCATTTCTATAGTTCTTTCTCCATCGAATATTAAAATATCATTTTCCCACCGTATGGTTCGTGCGCGTTTGGGAAATTCTGTCATTATAATTCTTCCTTTCATAGAGATGTCAGCTTTGCTCCACAAAGCGCACCTGTTTTCCTCCAATTTCAAACTCCAGCTTTACTGCATAGTCATCTGCCCAAGGTTTACACTTATTGAGCAACGACATAATGAGCTGGTCCGGTTCTTCATCAAAAGTCACGCGCAAAATAACAGACCAATCTGCATATTTTTCTTGGAATACTTCACTTTGTGTGTGATTAAGGTAACCCTCCATCTTATCCAGCAGCGCTTTTTGTGTTTGAGGAGAACCATCAATAAAGCCATTGCAGACCAAAACCATTAAAACTTCATTGGTTTCACGTTTTTCTGCAAGAATATCGATTTTTTGTAAATCACCAAACATGTCTTCAACTGCCATGATTCTCACCAATCCCTTTCTCGGATTGCCTCTTCTATATCAATGGGAATGGCAAACCATTCCAAAATATAAGCCACAGTTACTCCAATACAGTCTCGTGCGACTGTTTCAATCTCACTGTCATTCTGGTCAAATTCCTCCTGCAAGTCATTGATACCACAGACTGCTTCATCCAGTTTTTCCTGTACGACTTCTACATCTGTTTCACCGCTTTCCAGCAAATCAATGACCTTCTGGAGTTCGTCTTTTACTTTGTCTACCAAAAAAGTTGGATAGTAATCATCCTGATACATCTCATCTAAAAGTTTATAATTGGTGTCAAATAATTTCATAGTTCCTATCACCGCTTATTCGTCGTATTCTTGCGCAATATCAATAAAATGGATATACACACCGCAAACATTTCCTTCCGCATCATAGCCAAAATAAGAAGGGTATGCGCCATCTCCCCAGCCGGATGCAAAAATAGGAACATTGCAGTCAGTATTTGGAATATTCCAGTTTAACCAGTCACCATATTCTCTTTGATACTTTGGATATTTTTTTGCGTTTTCTTCTAACAAATCGCAAAACAGATTATTATAAGGGTCTATGTCCGGATCATCTTTTAGACGCTGTTCCCAATACGCATTGAAAGCTTCTTGTGCTTTCACATCCGCAATACAACCCATGCCTGCGTCCACACCAAAACCAAAAAAGGCATCTTCTTCCAGTTCATCATCCAAGTTTTCATTCCCCAACATTCCTAATTCATAACGAACAGGTTTCTGATGACTGATTTCTACTTTTACACAGGCATACCGATCACCGTATTTTTCACTTGGTACCACGCAGATTTTCACTGGATAAATCCCTGAGGGAATGGTCTGCATAAATGGTTCCATATCCTCCAGTTCAATCAACGGATCACATGCGAATATCGCACCTGTAGGAAAAGGCACATCCCCAATTTCCAGTACATCTATTGGGGTTTTTCTGATCATCTTTTCTGTGAAATAAGCATCCAAATCAATTTTGCAGGTTAATTTTTCTTTTATCGCTTCATATTTTTCCATCCATTCTTTTTGCGGCATTGCATTTCCTCCTTTTTATCCCACAATGTTGGCACGTTCTATTCCATGCTCCAAGGAACCAGAAACTTCAATGGTATGTCCCCAAAACATATCATCATCCTCATAATAAGCAGTAAATCCATCCTCAAAGGGAAAAGCAAGTTCAGACAGTGAAATACGTTCTGCAAAGATTTTCTCTGTAATGGGCGAAGTACTTTCATCATCTTCTTCCATCCACTCATTGGCAAGGCTCGTCAGCTCTTTTGCAGAAAAAGCACGCATGTCCTGATCCCATTTTTCCAGCTCTGAAACCATACTTCTGGCAGTATTGCAGGTAGTTTTCCATGTAGACCGGTCCTGCGCATCTACTTCCAGCACCAGCGAAATTTCTGTTTCATTCCACTGGAATGAACCTTCGAACATTTCGAAATCCCGATTCAATGTCAGCTTTCCCAGCACTTCATCCTCGATGATAACAGGCTGATTATATGCTTCCCAAACTTCCTCAAGCTGTGGACAGGAAGCCTTTTGTTCCAACACATCAACTACACACCAAGCGTTGAATTCTTCTGGTGCGACATTCTTAGGGACATATTTATCCAGCAGCTTTCGAATTTTCATACGACAAATCTGTCCTTTTTTGAATCTGTTCCAAGTGTTTTGACTGCTGCGTTCCTCTTCTGTAATAAGCCAGTTCAAACGTCCTCTTTTTGTATCAACTTTGCCATTTGTACAGAACACCATACCAAGAGTGGTTGTCAGCATTTCCCATTGATTCTCAAAAGGACTTGCGCCAAGAGTTTGCTGTATCAAAACAAATGCTTCCTGTTCATCAGGGGAATATTTTTCATAAAACTTCTCATTCATTTTAAACATCTCCTTTAAAATGCAGCCCAAAATATAGGGATTTCAGGCATCAATGATATGGTTTCTGATTGCAATCATTCTCTATAAACCAGCAGTTCGTCAATAGCTTATTTGTAACCAGTTTTTAGAAAAGCAAATGTCCATCATTCATATACATCTATTGTAAATGATGGCTAAATAAACGTAAAGAGCACTTTATAATAATCTGATTCCTAAATTCATTTTTAACAACTTCCAAACAACCTTTACAAAAAAAAGCTTTCTGAAACAGAAAGCTTTTTCTATCAATGCATTATATACTTTTTAAGTTATTTCAAATTTTTCTGAAAAAATGCGGTGATCTTATCAAAAGGAATGGCGTTTTTTCCACCACCATCATACAAATCCGTATGTACAGTGTCTGGGATAATCATCAGTTCTTTATTTTCCGTATAAGCATTATCTTTTACCATGTCCGCATAGGCATCTTTGCTGAAATAGCAAGAGTGTGCCTTTTCTCCATGAATGATCAGCACTGCGCTTCTAATTTCATTGCTGTAGCGTAAAATAGGCATATTCAGAAAAGACATACAACCTGTAACATTCCAACCATCATTAGAATTCAAAGAACGGATATGATATCCTCGTTCCGTTTTATAGTAATCATAATAATCTTTTACAAAAAATGGAGCATCTTCTGGCAAAGGATCAACTACACCGCCGCCGCGAACGTAAACACATGTTTTATATTCTTCTGTTCTTTGCTGATTCAGTGCCTTTCGTTTTTCAAAGCGCTGCTCCTCACTATTTTCGGAGTCAAAATAGCCGTTGGCGTTGACGCGGCTCATATCATACATGGTTGCTGTCACTGTTGCTTTAATTCTTGTATCAATTGCTGCAGCATTCAGCGCCATGCCGCCCCATCCACAAATGCCGATGATACCAATTTTTTCAGGGTCAACATATTCCTGAACAGACAGGAAGTCCACAGCTGCTTGAAAATCTTCTGTATTGATATCAGGAGAAGCCATGTATCTAGGTTCACCGCCACTTTCTCCTGTAAAAGAAGGATCGAATGCCATGGTCAAAAAACCCCGTTCTGCCATAGTTTGCGCATATAAACCAGATGCCTGTTCTTTTACGGCGCCGAAAGGTCCGCATACAGCAATGGCTGGCAGTTTTCCTGTTGCATTTACAGGCGTATATAAGTCTGCTACAAGTGTGATTCCATAGCGGTTATGAAAAGTCACTTTGGAATGTGTAACTTTATCACTTTTTGGAAAGACTTTATCCCATTCTTCTGTTAAGTGTAATTGCGTCATATTTTCACCTTCCTATACGAACAAAATTTTTAATTCTTCAAATCACCATAGTAATAAGCTGCCGTCGCGCCGCCATCAGCTAAAAAAGTAGAACCTGTGATAAATGAACCACGGTCGCTCATTAATAATTCTGCAATATTGGCAATTTCGTCAGCGGTTCCAGGTCTACCAGCAGGACAGTTTTTAAACATATTTTTATAAAAATCTCCTCTAACACCTTTAAATTCATCAAGAGCCAAAGGTGTTACAATAATGCCAGGAGCAATGGCATTGAGTCTTGCCCCACGTTTCCCCCACTCTACAGCCTGTGCCATAACCCGTTTTTCATTGCATCTTTTTGCAATCTGGTAAGCATGGAGCGTATCTTTAATATGTTCTTCCTGTAAAATATCCAATTCCAAAAGTTCATCTACAGGTGTACATGCGAGCAGTTCATCTTCCTCGGTTGTCAAAGCCGGCATACGAAAACCAGATTGACTTGAAATGGTTACACCAACGCCGCCTTCACAAATTACTTTTCCTACTTCTTCCAAAAGAACAGCTGTGCCATATAAATCTACCTGTAAAATGGTCTTGATGGACGCTTGACTGGGAGAAACACCTGCAGCATTGACCAGCACTTTGATAGGGCCGTATTTCTGACCTTCCGCAATCATGGAACAAATTGATTCCTTTGATGATAAATCCATTTCAAGCGGAACAACATCAAATCCTGCTTGATTCATAATTTCTGCTGTTTTCACTGCGTTTTCCAGCTTCTTATCCCCTACAATGATTTTCATACCATAACCCATTCTGCGAGCAATTGCCATACCAATCTGCCCTGCACCTACCCAGAGCATTACATTCTTTTTCATCATAAGGATTTCCCCATTTCGTAGGCTTCTTGACAAGCCGGAGTTTTCTCAATTTCACCCTTATGCCATGCACCTGTTCCATAGATGATACCTGCTTCTTTGGTTCCTTCCAGACAGTCTTCTGTAAATCCACGGAATGCTTCCATGGTACGCGCCAGATTTGCTTTGTCTGTATCAGCTGCGGTCATGATGAAATAAAAATCCTTGTTTGTGATTTCCGTATATCTGGGAACGGTTCTATCAATAAAGTTTTTCATTCTCCCGTTCATGGAATAGAAGTAAACAGGTGTTGAAAATACAATGACATCTGCTGTCACCATTTTATCCAGAATTTCTTTCATATCATCCTTCTGCACACAAAGATGTGTTTCATTACAAACACCACATCCAGTACAGTAGCCAATATTCTTTTCAGCCAGAAAGACCTTTTCTACGTGATTACCGCTTTCCTGTGCACCTTTTGCAAAGTAATCGCAAAGTGTATCAGAATTGCCATGTTTTCTCGGACTTGCTGAAATAATCAATACATTTTTCATTTATCTGCATCCTCCCAAACTTCTTTTGCCATACGGAATGCTGCCCATGCCTTTGGCCATCCTGCATAAAAGGCAGCATGTGTCAAAATTTCTGCCATTTCTTCTGCTGTTACGCCGTGATTTTTTGCGTTCTGTAAGTGGAATTTCAAAGAAGAATCCAGAATACCGCTTGCCATCAGTGCTGTTACCGTTACAATACTTCTATCTCTTGCAGATAACTGTTCTTCTCTAGACCACACCTGACCGAAAAGAACATCATCATTTAATTCCGCAAATTTAGGTGCGAATGCACCCAGTTCATCTCTACCTGCTGTTACTTTTGCCATAATCTTTACACCTCTTCTTCCAATTTTGCATATGCTTCATCTGAAACAGGTTCACACCATTCGTTGCTGCAATTTTCCCCGGGCACTTCAATTGCCAGATGCTGGAACCAGGAATCTGCTGCTGCACCATGCCAATGTTTTACACCAGTTGGAATGTGTACAACGCTGCCCGGATGAAGTTTTACGGGTTTCTGACCCCATTCCTGATACCAACCTTCTCCGGCAGTTACCAGCAGCATCTGTCCACCGCCTTTGTCTGCATGATGGATGTGCCAGTTATTGCGGCATCCCGGTTCAAATGTTACATTGCCTACCACTACCTGTTCCGTAGAAAGCATATTCAAATAGCTCTGACCAACAAAATATTTTGCGTATGCATCATTCGGTTCCCCTACGGGAAATACGCTCATTTCTTCTGGTTTCATGCTTCATTCCTCCTTATATCCATTTTTCAAAATCTTTTCTGGAACGGCTCACACTGCTGCCGTAAATTGCCAACCCTTTTTCTACTTTTGCATTGGGGCATAAGCGTTTGATGTCCTTTTCACTCCGTCCCATTCCACTTCCTTCATGTGTGCAGAAAGGTTTGATAATTTTTCCACTAAAATCAAAATGTTCCAAAAACGTAAAGACTGCCATAGGCATGGTACTCCAGTAATTGGGGAAGCCAAGATAAATGGTATCATAAGCATCTATGCTTTCGGGATACGCCTTTAATTCAGGACGGGCATCTCGTTTCTGGTCTTCCTGTGCCTGCGCGATACACTGATTGTAGCCTTTCGCATAAGGCTGCATCTGCTCAATCTTGAACAAATCCGCATCTGTCAATTCCTGCAGAATGCCTGCTGCCACTTCCGTATTTCCTACTGTCAAATTTCTCAGCATGCCACTTACATAATTTTCATCAGCTCTTGAATAAAAAGCAATCAACTTTTTTCCCATCTTGTTCCCTCCTTTTCTTTGTTTTTATTATACCGCCCCATTGATTGACGAAGAATCTCCAATATGTTATGATTGTATAAACCATTGGTTTATACTTTGTGTTGGAGGTGTATCATGTATAACCCACTTTTAAACACCTTTGTGGCTGTTGCTGACTGCGGCAGTTTTACAAAAGCATCTGAAGTATTGTTCATATCACCAACAGCTGTTATGAAGCAAATGAATGCATTGGAAAAGCATTTAGAATTGAAACTCATCGAACGCACTCCCTCTGGCATTCACTTGACGCAAGCAGGTGCTGTCATTTACAAAGAAGCAAAATTCATGATGGAGTATTCCCAAAAAGCGATTTCTAAAGCAAAAGCTGCCCTTTATGACTATGAAACAACCTTTTGCGTTGGTACATCCTTGCTGAATCCCGCAAAACCTTTTATGGATTTGTGGTATCTGGTCAATCAGGATTTTCCTTCCTATAAGCTGCATCTTGTTCCCTTTGCAGATAATCATGATGGGATTCTTTCTGAAATTGAAAAGCTTGGAGAAAAGTTTGACTTCCTCATTGGTGTCTGCGATTCTAAAGAATGGCTTTGCAGATGTAATTTTCTTCCCCTTGGAAGGTATCAAAAAATGGTTGCTGTTTCCCGGGAGCATCCTCTCGCATCACGAAGCAGCATCAATGTAGAAGATCTTCATGGTGAAACACTGATGATGGTACGAAAAGGCGATTCAGAAACAAATGACCATATCCGTAGTGATCTGGAAAAGAATCACCCACAAATACACATTGAAGACACACCGCAATTCTACGACCTTTCTGTATTTAATCGTTGTGCAGAAACAGGAAACGTACTTTTAACCATTGAGTGTTGGCGGGATGTTCATCCTGGTTTGGTTTCTATTCCTGTTAATTGGGATTACAGCATTCCTTATGGTTTACTCTATAGTTTTGATGCACCAAAAGATGTTTTGCAGTTTGTGCAGGCAGTGAAGAATATCAAATCTTTGCCGAAAGAAATATAATTTTTTGATTTGACTTCTCACAAAAAAATGAGATATTAAAAATAGCCAGAATCCTTTATTTTGGGGATTCTGGCTATTTTTGTTTTGTAAATTAAAAAGGCTTGCCATCCGCAATGAACAGATGGCAAGCCACATCCTTTGGCTGCTTCAATAATTTTGAAGTATTTTAGGAACATCTCTTTTGCAATATTAACGTTCTTTTGTCATGTACAGTATGTCATTATTTTGGAGGTTATTTTGATCGACAGTTATTTGTGAGCATGTTGCTCTTTCAAAAACAATCTCAAAACCATTGCCACAGCCGCAAGAATGATAATCATCCAAAATGTACTGTTATACGCACCGCCGGATTTTTCAATCAGAACACTGGAAATCATTGGACCAATGATTGCTGCCGGTGCCAGAGAAAAGTTGGCAATACTGAAGTTAACAGCATAGTTTTTGGGTCCAAAGCGATCCAGAATTACAGTGGACGCCAATGTTGGTGTACCGCCATATCCAAGACCACTGAAGATCAGACCCAGCAGGATGAATGGCGCAGCGTTAAAGAACGCACCTAATGTTAACAAAATACCTGCACAAAGCACGAAGCTTGTATTCAACAAGGTAGATTTCTTTTCTTTAAAACGGTCAAAGAATGCACCATGAATCACACGTCCGATACCATTAAACAGAGAAACAATAAGCCCCAAAACAGCAGGAATGCCAAAGGAAACTGCAATTGTTGCTGCGCTGTTGATTACCAGAAGGCTGGCAGAATTCAACAGAATGGTCCAAACAACGAATATCCAGAAGGATTTTTCCCGGATCATTTCACTTGCTGTATAACCAAAGTCATCGGGCTTTTTCTGTTCAACTGTTTTTCCGGGTTCCACAGGAGGTGGTGTGATGAATATTGATCCAACAAACAAAACAACTGCAATCAATATGCCTAAGATTCTGAATGTTGGAAATAAGCCGATCTTTTCAATAACACTACCAACAGTGCCGCCTAATACAATACCACCCAGACCAAAGCCCAGCAGCATGACACCAGATGCCAAGCCTGCTCTGTCTGCAAAGCTTTTGTTGACCGTACTGATAATGGCATTATATCCCATACCAACACCGCTGCCGCACAGGAACCCATAGAGGATATACAGAAGAATCAAGCTTGTAGCGGAATCTTCAGGATTAAGCATAGATACCCCGAAGAATCCAACAAAAAGCATAACTGCTGCAATCCGCAGAATATTTTGTGTGCTGATTTTTTTCGCAAGATTCCCTGCCACGAATGCACTCAGGCAAAAGAAAATCATGGAAATCGTAAATGTCATGGACAATTGTGAAACTGTCCAACTTTCATAGACACTTTTGAATGGAGCATTGAAAATAGACCATGCATAAAGCAAACCGAGGAACAATAACATGAACGTCCCCGCGATCAGCTTTATCCAACGATTTACACTTGCACCCATAGGTTTTCCTCCTATCGCTTGTTGGATCTCCGCCAAATCTTCTGTTCTTCAGCTGCTTTAATCAATTCATCACGGAAATCAGGATGGGCAATGGAGATGATAGCTTCGGCTCTCTGCCATGTTGCCAAGCCAGACAATTGTGCAACACCATATTCTGTTACCATTCTAGGTGCCTGTGTTCTAGGTGTTGTGATTACATCACCTGCTGTAAATTTAGGCAGAATACGAGAATGCACTTCTCCCTGTTTGTCTTTGAATGTGGAAGACATTGCCAGGAATGCCTGTCCATGTTCAGCAGCATAAGCACCTGTTACGAAGTCCAGCTGTCCGCCTGTACCACTGATATGCCTTGTGCCGGATGTTTCGGAGCAAACCTGACCATACAGGTCCATGGATACACAGCCGTTGATAGATACAAAATGGTCCAGCTGTCTGATGGTTTCAGGATTGTTTACGTATCTCATAGGTGCAGACATAATATCAATGTTGTGATCCAGGAATTCATACAGGTCTGTGGAACCATTACAGATGGAGAATACACCTTTGCCGCGGTTCAGCAGTTTTTTCTTATTTGTGATTTTGCCAGCCTGATATAGTTTCAGGTAGCCATCACTCATCAGTTCTGTGTGCATACCCAGATCTTTCAGGTCGGAATCAGCAATCAGACCACCCAAAGCGTTGGGCATGCCGCCAATACCAATCTGCAGTGTGATACCATCATACAGGTAAGGGAAAATATTTCCCGCAATTTTTTTGTCGATTTCAGAAGGTGCACCACCGGGAGCAATACCCAGAGGTTTTGTGCTTTCTACAACGTAGTCAACTTCAGAAATATGGATATGGTCACATTCCATACCAAAAACAAAAGGCATATTGGGGTTTACTTCCAAGATAATATGATCAGCAGCGTCCAGCATTTCCTGCATACAGCAGTTTGTCAGACCGTAGCTGAAATAACCGTTTTTGTCCATGGGTGCTACGGTAATCATAGCCACGTTAACGGGTGCATAGCCTCTTGTATAGTAGGAACCGCAATTTCTGAAAAGCATAGGAGAATAGAAAGCTCTCCCCTGATCTACATATTTTCTGTCGATACCGGAGCAATGCCACAGGTTATAAGTAAATGCTTTCTGGTCAGGATCCTGTTCTACAACCTGAACAGGTTTCATGCTGATGGCATTTCTTACGTTGACATCTTCCAGTTCATCTCTGCGTGCTGCAAGGGCAGCGTCCAAATCTTCTGGGAAAGAGCAGGTCTGGCTGTAGTCTACCCAATCACCACTTTTAACAATTTTTACTGCTTCTTCAGCAGATACCAGTTTCTTTTTGTATTCTTCATATACATTCATAATTCAACACTCATTTCCTAGAAATTTTAGAAACAGCGAATCCCAGCGGTTGTATTGCTGAGATTCGCCTACTTTATTTACCTAGAGTCAGTATTTCCTGTTATACCAAATCCATACCTACTTTGATTGCTTTCAGGTTGTCTTCAACAAAAGCAGGTTTTACGTTTTCTCTTACGATTCTGTCCCAATCGATGTTGTCCAGTTTCATAGCCTTGATGATTGTGCCCAGCAGGATGATGTTCATAACTTTGCCGTTGCCCAGTTTCACTGCTTCTTCTGTTGCGTTTACAACAGTTACATCGTGGCATGCTTTTTTGATTTCATCAATGATGTCAGCTGCATAATCAGCTTTCCCCATAATAACGGGCATGGGCATCATTTCATGATCGTTGACAACAACTTTACCGTCTTTTTTCAGGTATTCCAGCCATCTCAGTGCTTCCATTTTTTCGAAAGACACGATCATGTCTGCGGAACCTTTTTCAATAACGGGAGACCAAACTTTATCACCATATCTAACCTGAGAAGAAACGCTGCCGCCTCTCTGGCTCATGCCGTGGATTTCACTCATTTTTACGTCATAGCCTTCTTCCATCAGGCCCAATGTCAGAAGTTTAGAAGCAAGGATAGTACCCTGACCACCTACACCAACCAATAATACACTCTTTGTCATCTTATTTCTCCACCTTTCCGATTGCATTCTTAGGACAAATCTGCTGGCATACATCACAGCCTACGCACTGCAGAGGATCGATTTCTGCTTTCTTATCATCTCTGTTCAGGAACAAAGCAGGACATCCGCTCTTCAAGCACATCTTACATCCGATACATTTATCTTTGTCAACAATGTTCTTTGTTTTATATGCTTCAGGGAATTTTGCTTTATCTTCTTCACTGAATTTCTTCAATACGCAAGGGTATTTTGTGATGATAACAGAAGGTTCGTCAAGAGAAAGTGCCCAATCCAAGGTTTCTCTTACCAGCTGCAGGTTGTTGGGGTTGATTGTTCTGATGTTTTTCGCACCCAAAGATCTGCATACTGTTTCGATATCCAGTTCTGTTGCATCGCTGCCGTCAGCATGTTTACCTGTACCAGGGTTTTCCTGATGACCAGTCATACCTGTGATTCTGTTGTCCAGAATGATATTTACGGTCTTAGAACCATTGTAAATACATTCAACCAGGGAGTTCATACCTGTGTGGAAGAATGTGGAGTCGCCCAAAACAGATACAACTCTCATATCTTCGTGGAACATTTCGAATTTCTTAGCTGCGCCATGACCCATGGAGAAACTTGCGCCCATACACAGGTTCAGGTCCATTGCATTGTAAGGATCTGCGTAACCCAGAGTATAACATCCAATATCACCAGAAATCAATACATTCTTTTTCTTGCCCAGTTCATAGAACAGACCTCTGTGAGGGCAGCCTGCGCACAGTGCGGGTGGACGAGCTACTACTTTTGTTCTGTCGTAATCTACGCTGTCATATGTTTTGCCGAATACGCATTTTCTGATTACGTCAGGTGTCAGTTCGTCATATGCAGGGAATGTGTTTTTGCCTTTGGGATCGAAGCCAAGTCTCTGGATTTCTTCTTCCAAAATAGGATCATTTTCTTCGATTACATAGATAATATCCAGACCTGTGCAGAATTTTTTGATCAGGTCAGAAGGCAGAGGATATGTAAAACCAAGTTTCAGATAGTTTACATCATCACCGAAAACTTCTTTCGCATAGCAATAGCACATACCGGAAACAACAACGCCGACTTTTTTGCCATTGTCTTCGATTCTGTTCATAGGTGTTGTTTCAGAGAATTCTTTCAGTTTTACCAGTCTATCTTCCAGCAGGATTCTCTGTTTTTTTGCAATTGTGGGAGGATTCAGATGTTTTGCAATATTCTTTTCATATTTTTTTGCAGGAACTTCTACTCTTTCACCGCAGTCTACGATACCTTTAGAATGGCAAAGTCTTGTTGTCATTCTCATCAGGATAGGAGTATCCAGTTTTTCAGAAATTTCAAAAGCTTCTTTCATGAATGCTCTTGCTTCCTGAGAATCGGAGGGTTCCATCATAGCAAGTTTTGCTGCTTTTGCATAATGTCTGTTATCCTGTTCATTCTGAGAAGAATGCTGACCGGGTTCGTCAGCTGTAATAATAACCATACCGCCGTTTACGCCCTGATATACAAAAGAGAACAGAGGGTCTGCCGCTACGTTCAGACCAACGTGTTTCATAGAAGCCATACTTCTTGCACCTGCGATAGATGCACCAACAGCTGCTTCCAGAGCTACTTTTTCGTTGGGTGCCCATTCAGAATACACTTCTTTGTAGCCGGTCATATTTTCCAGAATTTCTGTACTGGGAGTACCAGGGTAAGCTGATGCAAAATTCACGCCAGCTTCCCAAGCGCCTCTCACCAAAGCTTCGTTACCTGTCATTAATTTCTTCATACTTCAATTTCCTTCTTCCATTCCATAATAAATACACATTTTTATGCGTTGAATACTTCTTCAAAAATCGGCAGGGATTTTTCGATTGTTTCTTTTGCTACGCAGTAGCACAGTCTGAAATAACCTTCTACGCCAAAATCGTCGGAAGGAACGACCAACAGATTTTTCAGCTTACATTTTTCAGAGAAAGCTTTTCCATCGCCGCCGGGTGCTTTTACGAACAGATAGAACGCACCGTCAGGACTTGCACATTCATAACCAATTTTCTTCAGACCATTGTAAAGCAGTTTCCGGTTTACATCGTATGCTTCCAGGTCAGGTTTTTCATATGCACAGCGAGCAACTACACGCTGAATCAGTGTCGGAGGACATACATGACCAATTACTCTGGATGCCCCTGCGATTGCAGCAAACATTTCTTTTGCATCTGTCATTTTTTCGGGAACATATACATAACCGATACGTTCGCCGGGCAGAGACAGAGATTTGGAATAAGAATAGCATACGAGTGTATCTTTGTAGATAGAAGGAAGCCAAGGCACTTCTACACCATCATATACCAGTTCACGATAAGGTTCATCGGAAATCAGATATACAGGTCTACCAAGTTCTTCACTCTTCTTTGTCAGGATCGCTGCCACTTTTTCCAGTGTTTCTCTGCTGAATACAACGCCGGAGGGGTTGTTGGGAGAGTTAATGATCACTGCCTGTGTATGTTCATTGATCATTGCTTCTAATGTTTTCAGATCAATCTGGAAGTGTTCTGTATCGGCAGGTACATATACGAACTTGCTGCCGGTACTTTCAACAAAAGGACGATATTCAGGGAAGAACGGTGCAACTGCCAGAATTTCTGTATTGCTGTCAATATTCAGTGCTTTGCACACTGCAATCAGTGCAGGTGCTGCACCACAGGTGAAATACAGGTCTGCGCCATGAATTTCTGTTCCTGTACGTTCTGCCAGTTCTTTTGCAACCGCATCTCTTGCATCAGCAAAGCCAGGTGCGCTGCTATATCCATGAACCAGCAGACTATCTTCATTCTTGATAATATCAATTGCAGCTTCGTTTACAGCTGGAGGAGCAGGAATACTGGGATTGCCCAGAGAGAAATCGAAAACGTTTTCCTTACCTACTACTGCTGCTTGCTGCAAACCGTATTCAAACAATTCGCGAATACAGGATTTCGCACTACCAAGACCATAAAAATACTGATTATACATATTTCAGCCTCCATTCTCTTTTGTTGCAGTTACTTTATCTTTTGCAAGTATCACACAAGGCTCATACCCACTTGAATTGCCTTCAGGTTATCTTCTACAAATGCAGGTTTCACATTTTCACTGACAATCTTATTCCAGTTGATATCTTCCAGACCCATGGCTTTGATGATGGTGCCAAGGAGGATGATATTCATTACTTTGCCATTGCCAAGTTTGACTGCTTCTTCTGTTGCGTTAACAACCGTAACGTCTTTGCAGTTATCCTGCATTTCTTTAATGATATCTGGAGAATAATCCGCCTTACCCATGATGACGGGCATCGGCATCATTTCGTGATTGTTGACAACAACTTTTCCATCTTTTTTCAGGTATTCCAGCCATCTCAGAGCTTCCATTTTTTCAAAAGATACGATCATATCCGCGGAGCCTTTTTCAATAACGGGAGACCAAACTTTTTCACCATATCTTACCTGAGAAGATACGCTGCCGCCCCTTTGGCTCATACCGTGGATCTCACTCATTTTTACATCATATCCCTCTTCCATCAGACCCAGTGTCAGGAGCTTAGAAGCAAGGATGGTACCCTGACCGCCTACGCCAACCAGCAAAATGCTTTTTGTTTTTTTATCACTCATCTTCTTAGCGCTCCTTTCCGATTGCCTGTTTCGGACATACCTGTTCACATACGCCGCAGCCTACACACTGCAGAGAATCAATACCAGCTTTTTTGGTTTCTCTGTCAATGTAAAGAGCGGGACAGCCTGTCTTCAGGCACAGCTTACAGCCAATACATTTATCTGTGTCTACAACGTCTTTGGTCTTGTATGCTGTAGGGAATTTCGCTTTATCGTCTTCGCTGAATTTCTTCAGAACGCAAGGCCATTTTGTGATGATTACAGAAGGTTCATCCAGACCAAGAGTCCAATCCAGTGTTTCTCTCATGAGTGTCAGATTGTTGGGGTCGATGGTTCTGATATTTTTTGCACCCAGTGCTCTACATATGGTTTCAATGTCGATTGCTGTTGCATCACTGCCATCTGCATGTTTGCCAGAACCAGGGTTTTCCTGATGACCTGTCATACCAGTAATTCTGTTGTCGAGAATAACACTGACGGTCTTGGAATTGTTGTACAGACATTCTGTCAGGGAGTTGATACCTGTATGGAAGAATGTGGAGTCACCCATGACACCAACCACTCTCGTATCTTCGCCCTTCTGTTCGAAAGCTTTCGCAGCGCCATGACCTGTGGAGAAAGCTGCACCCATACATACGCAGGAATCAATTGCGTTGTAAGGTTCCGCAAAGCCCAGTGTATAACAGCCGATGTCACCTGTTACCATGACATTCTTTCTCTTGCCCAGTTCATAGAAGAAACCTCTATGAGGACATCCTGCACACAGTGCGGGGGGTCTGGGAACAACTTTTGCTTTGTCATAATCAATGGTTTCAAATTCTTCGCCATGAACACATCTGCGAATTACATCGGATGTCAGTTCGTCATAAGCGGGGAATGTATTTTTGCCTTTTGGTTCAAAGCCAAGTCTCTGTACTTCTGCTTCGATCAGCGGATCATTTTCTTCGATTACATAGATCGTATCTAAACCTTTGCAGAATTCTGCGATTTTTTTCTGAGGCAGTGGATATGTAAAGCCCAATTTCAAATAGTTTACATCATCGCCAAAAACTTCTTTTGCAAAACAGTAACACATACCAGAAGTAATCACACCAACTTTGCTTCCATTGTCTTCCACAAAGTTCAGCGGTGTCTGTTCGGAGAATTCTTCTAACTTTTTCAGCCTTTCTGCCAGTTCCACTCTGCGCACCTTTGCATTGGCAGGAACCATTACATATTTCTTCGCATTTTTCTCATAAGGTTTTACAGGAGCTTTTTCCACTCTGTCGCCACAGTCTACCAGCCCTTTGGAATGACAAGCTCTTGTGGTCATTCTCATGAGTACCGGTGTATCAAAACGCTCAGAAATTTCGTAAGCTTCTTTCATGAAATCTCTTGCTTCTGCACTTGTTGCAGGTTCCATCATGGGAATCATTGCAGCTCGTGCATAATTTCTGTTGTCCTGTTCATTCTGAGAAGAATGCTGTCCAGGTTCATCGGCAGTTACAACAACCATACCGCCATTTACACCAGTATAAACAAATGTAAACAGAGGATCTGCAGCAACATTCAAGCCTACATGCTTCATTGCTGCTAAACTTCTTACACCTGCGATAGATGCACCGATGGCAGCTTCCATTGCTACCTTTTCGTTGGGTGCCCATTCGGAGTAAACTTCCTTCCGTGCAGACATATTTTCGATAATTTCTGTGGAAGGGGTGCCCGGATATGCGGAAGCAACTAATACGCCGGCTTCCCATGCGCCCTGCACCAGAGCTTCGTTACCTGTCATCAGTTTTTTCATAACTATCCTCCTTATCTGCTTTGGTTGTGTCATATGTCATGATGTACTTTTACATTTTTTGACGATGGAATGATTTTTCCTTACGCTTCACTTTGCTTACAGGGAATGAATTTACCGATGATACCGCCGATGACTGCAGGCAGAATCCATCCCAGAGAATATTCATGCAGTGGCAGATACTGAGTATATGTCAGAGGCAGACCAAAACCAGCCAGAACTTCAGACAAGCTGATTACGAATGCGAACAGTGTTGCCACTCTGATTACGTTGTCATTTTTGATATATTTCCCAAAGAACATCAATACGGACATTGTGATGAAGCAAGGGAAGATTACAGACAGAATAGGTGCTGCTACGCTGATGATTTTGTCGATACCAGCATTAGATACTACGAAGGAGAATACGGACATTACAATTACGACTGTTTTGTATTTGCATCTGCCGTTTGTCAGTTTTTCCAGTGTACCTGCAAAACCAGATGTCAGACCAATTGCAGTTGTCAAACATGCGAACAATACGATAACTGCCATCATGATAACGCCCCATGTGCCCAACAATTCTTCTGTGATTGCTACCAGCAGTGCTGCCTGGTTGTAATCTTCATAACTGCCAGAAGAAACAGTAGAGCCAAGGTGTGTCAAACCACCATAGATAACGAACAGCAAAATTCCGGCCAGCAGGGCTGCTCTTGCCAGCAGACGCCCCTGTATATCTTTTGTTGCATAACCTTTTTCAGTTACTGCACCCATGATTGCTACGATGATCAAGCCAACGCCCAGAGGGTCCATTGTCTGATAACCATTGATGATACCTTCTTTGATTGTTACTACTGTAGATTCTTCTGCAATGGGACCAATGGGATCTACAATACCAAGAACAATCAGTACAAGTACACAAATTACAAGAATAGGTGTCAGATAATTACCTACGATATCAACGACCTTGGATGGACGAATTGTCAGGAAACAAACAATTGCAAAGAAGATAAAGCTGAAAACCCAAATGCTTAAGCTGGGAAACATCTGTGACCAGCCCATTTCAAATGTTGTTGCAGCAGTTCTGGGTACAGCCAAGCAAGGTGCAAGACAGGTAGCAATGATGATTGCTACAACGGTTGCCATCTTTTTCCCCAATCTGCTGGGAATACCAGTCATGGACAAATCGTTGCTTCGAATGGTAGCAAAAATTGCGATCATGGAAACACCGATATCGACAATGAAGAAGAAAAAGAATCCCAGGAACCATTCCGCGCCTGTCATTCTCCCCAAATAGGGCGGAAATATCAAGTTGCCTGCGCCAAAGAAAATCGCAAACATTGTTAAGCCAACCGCCATGATGTCTTTACCCTTAAGATTATTCATTACACATTCTCCCTTCCATACATTATTACAGTTATAAATCCGGTAACATTTCTAACTTTTGAACTGCACCCCATTTGTTAGACAGTATGATATACTGAATAACAAGTGGGGTGATTTTTATGCCAAAAGGAGTACCAAATAAACGATATACACCAGAATTCAAGCAACTGGTGGTAGAAACGATGCGGGAAGAAGGTCTAAGTCTCAGTGAAACCATGAGAAGATTTAATATCAACTGTCTCGGTATTATTAAGCGCTGGGAGCGCATCTATCTTGAGGAGGGTCCAGAAGGTTTAGCGGTAGAACGACGGGGACGTAAAAATACAGGACAGCCAGCAAAGCTGCCTAAAGAGATAGAGGAAGATTTGATTGCAGAAAATCAACGGCTGCG
>NZ_FRAH01000038.1 GCF_900142265.1 Anaerotignum lactatifermentans DSM 14214
TTGAATATCCGCTCTCAATTCATAATAAATTATTTTTCTTCTATACTTTGGTGTAAATACGATATGATACTTGCATACCCATTTTGTGTGTGCTAAACTGTTTGCCATAAAAGCATCGTCCTTTCTTATGTAAAATATTTAGGCTTGAACACCCTTATTTTACAACAAGGACGATGCTTTTTGCTTAAGCTTTAATCTCACCCGCAGAGCGGGCGGTTGTTAAAGGCTGCTTTGCAGCCTTCAGCACTAAAGTAATAATCTAAGAAGAGCAGGGATTCTCCACCCCTGCTCTTCTGTTTTTTGTTTGTTATTTTATTTTTATTGAAGGAATCAGATTTCCGCTCCGCAGTGACGCAGGAAACGGTCAAATGCCGCCTGACCTTCTGCTGTTCTTTTATATACGCCGGCATCTTCCAAAACCTGCGCAAATACCAGACCGATTTCTTCCTGAATGATACTGTCCAGATTTTCCGCTGTCACAGTATCATATTTTTTCAGGAATTCCCTTGCCCACTGGGCATGGCTGCTGGTCTTTTCGTCTGCTTCCAGATCAGCGCCGGAAAGGATGGCTTCTTTCAGGCACTGCATTTCTTCTTTCAGTCTGGCAGGCAGTACCGCAAGACCCATAACCTCAATCAAGCCAATGTTTTCTTTCTTGATGTGGTGCAGATGGCTGTGAGGATGGTACACACCCAGAGGATGTTCTTCTGTGGTGATGTTGTTGCGCAGTACCAGATCCAGTTCGTATTTATCACCGCGTTTTCTTGCAATAGGTGTGATGGTGTTATGAGGTTCTCCATCTGTTTCCGCAAAGATAAAGGCATCTTCGTCTGTATAACCACGCCAATTTTTCAGAATCATATCCGCGCAGTCAATCAAACGATGATGGTCTTTATGGGAAATACGGATAACGGACATAGGCCATTTCACAACGCCCATTTCCACATCCTCAAAGCCCTTGCAAACTGCTTTCCGTTCCACTTCTGCCCGTTCCATAGCGAAAGTATAACGTCCGCCCTGGAAATGGTCATGGGAAAGGATAGAACCGCCTACGATAGGCAGATCTGCGTTGGAGCCTACAAAGTAATGCGGCAGGAAGTTAATGAAATCGAACATTTTCGCAAAAGCATTTCTGTCGATTTTCATAGGTACATGCTGTCCATTAAACACGATGCAGTGTTCATTGTAATACACATAGGGGGAATACTGGAAAAACCAGTCATTTCCTGCGATACGCAGAGGAATGATGCGGTGGTTTTCTCTGGCGGGATGGTTCACCCGACCAACATAGCCTTCATTTTCCCGACAAAGCATACATTTGGGATAACCGCTCTGGGGAGCCAGTTTTGCCGCAGCAATGGCTTTGGGGTCTTTTTCCGGCTTAGACAGGTTAATGGTGATGTCGATTTCACCGTATTCTGTCATGGTTTTCCAACGCATATCCTTTTTGATGCGGTATCTGCGGATGTAGTCTGTATTACAGCTGAAGTCATAATACCAGTCTGTTGCTTTTTCCGGGTCTTCTCCATGAAGTTCACGGAATTTCCCAATGACTTCTCTGGGGAAAGGTGTCATGACACCCATAAGTTTTGTATCGAACAAATCTTTATATACGATGCTGTCAGGAATCAGTTCCCGTTTGCAGGCATCTTCCAACAGAACAGCCAGAATGGTTTCCAAATCTGTTTCCGCTTCGCCTGTGGGTTCTTCATAAGCATCCAATTTCATTTCGTCTATCAAGCGGTTGATGACATAAGGCACATCTGCCTCTGTAATCAGCCCTGTTCTGACGCCGTAGAGCGCCAAATCTCGAATTGCTTTATATACCATGTCTTTCCCCTTTCTCAAAAACCATTGGGGTGATTTTTGTGCCAATTCCATGCTGTGGAAATGATTTCTTCCAGACTGTCATGCTGAGGGTTCCAGCCCAGCACTTTTTTCGCTTTCTCACTGGAAGCAATGAGCTGTGCGGGGTCACCGGCACGACGTGCCACTTCTTTGGCAGGAATGGGATGACCTGTTACTTTTCTTGCGGTTTCGATAACTTCTCTTACGGAGAAACCAACGCCGTTGCCCAGATTGAAGATGTCGCTCTGACCACCTTTCAGCAGATAATCCACAGCCAGAATGTGCGCATCCGCCAAGTCTGTTACATGGATGTAGTCACGGATACATGTGCCGTCAGGTGTAGGATAGTCATTACCAAAAATGCTGATGAATTCACGCTGACCATTAGGTACCTGCAAAATCAAAGGAATCAGATGGCTTTCGGGGTTATGTGCTTCCCCGATGTTGCCGCTGACATGGGCGCCGCAAGCGTTGAAGTAACGCAGGGATACATAACGCAGACCTGTTGCGTTGCCTGTCCATTTGAACATTTTTTCCATTGCCAGTTTTGTTTCACCGTAAGGGTTGGTGGGTTCTGTACGGTCGTTTTCCAGAATGGGCACCCGTTCAGGTTCGCCATATGTAGCGGCTGTGGAGGAGAACACGAATTTATCCACGCCGTTAGCAACCATAACTTCCAGCATATCTCTTGTTTTGCTCAAGTTGTTTTCATAATATTTCAGGGGATTTTCCACGCTTTCCCCTACCAGAGAATAAGCAGCAAAATGAATAACCGCTTCGATATTTTCTTTCTGGAATACATCGTTTAAGAAAGGTTTGTCGGAAATATCGCCTTTGTAGAACTTTGCGTCAGGATGTACCGCTTCTGCGTGTCCTGTTTCCAGATTATCCACAACTACTACTTCTCTGCCTGCTTCACACAGAGCATACACCGTATGAGAACCGATATAGCCTGCGCCACCCAATACCAAAATTGCCATAGAGCATCCCTCCTGTTTTTCTCAAACCTTCATCAATTCTGTACCACCTGCGGGACGAATGGACAATACGTGACATCTGCCCTTACCCACAGCTTTTTCCATCTGTTCCACAAAACCTGCCAGCATTTCCTGAGGCACAAAAGCCTGAATGGTTCCGGCAAAACCACCGCCATGGACACGGTAAGCGCCTTTGCCTGCCAATGCCGCTTCACAAGCTGCCAAAGTATAAGCAACTTCCTGATGCTGTACACTACCGGAAACATACACGTTCTGTAAATACATGAAAGAAGAATAGCCGGATTCTTTCACCAGAGATAAGAACTTGTCAAAATCTCCTGCTTCCAGTGCTGCCGCTTCGTCAATAGCTCTCTGGTTGTCTTTCAGGAAATGATAAGCGCGCAATGTTGCACGGTCACCTGCTTTTTCCCGAACAGCAGCCATATCTGTCAAAAAGTCTGCAAAAGCCACTTCCCGCAGCACTTCTTTGCCGAAGTGTGCCGCTACCTGACGCATTTCCATAGGGATAGCAGAATATTCATCGGACAGGTCTGCATGGTCTGCGCCGCTGTCGATGATACACAGGGCATAGCCTGCTTTTGTGAAATCAAAATCCAGTTTTCTTACGATGGGATTTGCGTTATCCCGGAAATCAATGGCAACAACGCCGCCTACGGAAGAGGCTGTCTGGTCCATCAAACCACTCATTTTGCCAAAGTACACATTTTCCGCATACTGACCAATCTGGGCGATTTCCACAGGTGTCAATTTATTTTCGCAATACAGTGCGTTGATGACAGTACCCACCAGCACTTCATAAGCCGCAGAAGAAGAAATGCCGGAACCTTTCAGTACATTGGAAACGGTATACATATCCAAGCCGCCCAATGTATAGCCCATCTGTGTGATTTTGGAAGCCACCCCACGAATGAGAGAAGCTGTTGTGTTGATTTCTTCTTTTTTTACTTCCAGATCATCCAGAGAAATTTCCTCCATGCCGTAGCCTTCGGAGAAAATACGGATGATACGGCTGCCATTCTTCGCTGCCGCGCCGAAAATATCCAAATCGACTGCCGCCGCCAATACACAACCATGCTGATGGTCTGTATGGTTGCCGCCGATTTCCGTTCTGCCGGGTGCGCTGAAAAAACGCTCCGCTTCTTTGTCGAATGTATCTGCAAAGCCTTTTTCCGCATCTGCCATCCGTTCCAGATAAAAATCCGGCTGTGCTTCAAAACGGGGATAAGCTGCCAAAAGGCTTTCTTTGTTCCAAGTTTGTTTCATGGTGTTCCTCCTGTTTTATCGATAAATAACCCCTGCCGCAATGGCAACGACCAAAGCCACTGCAATGACTGCCACCACAATGTTCATGGTCTTTAAGGAAACATTGATATGGGAATACAGGTTATATTTCGCACCTGTAAAAGCACTTTCTTTTTGTTTCAGTTCGATTTCTTTTTCTTCCAGAGCTTTTTCCCGTTCTTCCAGTTCATGGATTCGTTGTTCCAGTTCCTCCGGGTTTACAGGTTTTTGTGTATCTGTCACAAAATCCCTCCTTTGTTTTTATGGCTTCAAATTGCAACAATTCCCCCGTAGTTAAACGGGGGAATTTTCCTATCACATCTTACCGAAAAAATTATTTTTTTGCAATATACTTACGTACGTCGATGGCAACGGCCAGAATGATGATCAGACCTTTAATGATGTACTGCAGATATGCGTTAACGCCCAGATAGTACAGGCTGTAGTTGATTACCTGCAGGATGATAACACCAATCAGGATACCGGGGATGGTACCAACACCACCGGAGAAGGATACACCACCGATAACGCAGCCGGAGATGGCATCCAGGTCATAGTTGGTACCTGTAGCTGTTGTTACACTCTGGATACGGCCAGCTTCCAGGAAAGCTGCGATACCATAGAGGATACCAGCTACCAGATAAATCATCATGATATTTTTCGCTACGTTTACACCGGATACGGCAGCCGCTTCAGGGTTACCGCCGATAGCGAACATGTTTTTACCCAAAGTGGTTTTATTCCATACAAACCACATAATTACCGCACAAATTACCATGAAGTAAACCAGATGAGGAATACCCAGCCAGTAGCCGTTTACCAGTTCGATATATCTGGGGTCCAGGCTGGCAATAGGCTGTGCGCCGCCCTTCTGGCTATCGATGTACAGACACAGAGCACCATATGCTATGAGCTGCGTACCTAACGAAATAATAAATGCATGCATGTGCAGTTTTGCCACGCCAAAACCATTCAGCAGACAGAAAGCCACGCAAACCACGATGGACAGCAGCAGAGGCAGAACCATTGGCAGGGGTTCTGTAATCTGAGGATACATACGGGATGCATATGTAACACTCTGCAATAAGGATGCGGAGATTGCAGCACCACAACCCAGGATACGACCAGCAGACAAGTCAGTACCTGCCAATACGATCATACCAGCAACACCCAGCGCCAGAATACCTCTGGTAGAAGCCTGTGCCAAAATTTTCAAAAAGTTATTCTTAGACAAAAATGTAGGGTCAGCCGCAATTACACCGATGATCATAATGATCAGGATGATGTACAGAGCATAGTCCAGCAGCAGTTCCTGCCAGGTTTTATCCCCTTTGAAACTCTTTAATTTTTCCATTCTTTTTTACCTCCCCATTATACATATTTTGCTGCCAGACGCATGATTTCTTCCTGTGTTGCGTCCTTGACATCCAAAATACCAGCCAAGTGACCATTGCTCATAACCATGATTCTGTCGCAGATCCCCAACAGCTCCGGCATTTCAGAAGAAACCACGATAACGCCTTTATCTTCCTGCGCCAAATCAATGATCAGCTGATAGATTTCGTATTTTGCACCTACGTCAATACCGCGGGTGGGCTCGTCCAGAAGCAGTACTTCCGGTTTTGTCAGCAGCCATCTGCCCAAAATTACCTTCTGCTGGTTACCGCCGGAAAGTGAACGGATATGGGTTTTCTGGCTAGGGGTTTTTACATGCATACTGTCAATAACCCACTTGGTGTCTTCTTTCATTTTCGCATTGGAAAGCAAAAGACCCTTCCGATAGTTTTTGATATTGGCAATGACAGAGTTAAACTGAATGCTCATGCCGCCGAAAATACCTGTGGCACGACGTTCTTCTGTCAGCAGCGCAAAGCCGTTTTTGATGGCTGTCTTTGCGTCTTTATTCACAACTTTTTTGCCATGCATGTACATTTCGCCGCTCTGATGATGGGCAATACCGAAAATGGTTTCCAAAAGTTCTGTTCTTCTGCTGCCCACCAGACCTGCCACGCCAAGGATTTCGCCTTTACGCAGCTGGAAACTTACATCCATACAGGTAGGCATATATTTCCCTGTCAGATTTTTTACATCCAGCAGGACTTCGCCGGGTTTGTTTGTTTTCGGCGGGAAACGGTCTGTCAGGTCACGACCTACCATAAGCTGAATGATCTTATCTGTTGTCAGATCTTTTGCATTTTCTGTTGCAATCCACTTACCGTCACGCATGATGGTAACTTCGTCGGAAATCTGCAAAATTTCTTCCATCTTATGGCTGATGTAAACCATTGCAACGCCTCTGTCACGCAGTTTATTGATGATGCGGAACAGATGCTCTACTTCTTCATGGGTCAATGAGGATGTAGGTTCGTCCAATACAAGAATTTTTGCATTATATGATACGGCTTTCGCGATTTCTACCATCTGTCTCTGGGATACGCTCAGTTTGCCGATGATTGTCTTAGGGTTAACGGGGATTTCCAGTTCCTCAAATACTTTCTGTGTTTCCTGATACATTTTCTTATGGCTGACCAGTCCACCCTGTTTGGGGAAACGACCCAGCCAAATATTTTCCATAACGCTGCGCTTTAATACCTGATTCAGTTCCTGGTGTACCATTGCTACACCGTTGTCCAGCGCATTTTTAGGTCCAGAAAACGCTGTTTCCTGACCATCGATGACGATTTTACCACCGTCCTGTTTATAAATACCGAAAAGACATTTCATCAATGTTGATTTCCCTGCGCCGTTTTCGCCCATCAGCGCATGTACAGTACCGGGACGCAGTTTGAGCATTGCGTGATCCAGAGCTTTTACCCCGGGGAACTGCTTTTCGATATCTGTCATTTCCAGTACATATTTTTCTTGGCTCACTGCCTTCACCACACTTCCTAATCGTCTGTTGTGCCAACTTCTCTTTGTTAAAACTTCCCCAACGACAGCTTTTTCTCTTAAAACATAAGCTGCTGTGCTTCCAAATGTTTCTCAGTCACGGACTTTCTTTTCTTATAAGAACGCACAGTGAGGAAAAACCCCACTGTGCGAACCAATTGTTCCTATCTATTACTGAAAATCAGAGATTATTCTCCTGTGTAAGGAGCGTAAGGGATACGAACTGCAATACCTGTGTCATCGTAGGTGTATTCTGTGCCATCCAGGAATTCAGCGCCGCTTGCTGCGTTCAGAGCTGCAGCTGCGATTGCTTTACCCATTGCGTCACCATCCTGCAGAACAGTTGCGCTCATCTGACCTTTTGCGATTGCGTCTTTTGCAGCGTCTGTAGCGTCAACACCGATTACAGGGATGAAAGAAGCGCCTTCAGCACCTGTGTTGTAGCCAATGTTGGACAGAGCAGCTACACAACCGATAGCCATACCGTCGTTGTTTGCGATAACCAGTTCGATTTTGCCTTCGTTAGCAGCCAGCATAGCTTCCATTGCTTTCTGAGCTGTTTCTGTATCCCAGTTACATACCTGTGTTTCGCCAACCTGTTCCATTGTCAGACCGTTAGCAGTTGCCTGTTCTACACTGTACTGTGTACGAGCGATTGCTTCGGGGTTGTCAGGTTCGCCCTGGAACATTACATACTGTACTTTGCCGTCGCCGTTCAGGTCATATTCAGGATGTGCATCCCACAGTTCTTTGATGATGTCACCCTGCATTTTGCCGGCGTCAATTGCGTTTGTACCGATGAAGCATGCTTTATCATAGGATTTGATTACTTCTGTATCGGGTTCTCTGTTGAAGAAGATTGTAGGAATACCTGCTGCGGATGCTTTTTCTACAACGCCGCTTGCAGCTTTTGCGTCAACCATGTTTACACACAGTACGTCAACGCCTTTGGAAATCATAACGTCCAGCTGGTCGTTCTGTGTAGCCTGGTCGCCTTTACCGTCCTGCATTTCTACATTTGCTTTGCCTTCCAAAGCTGCCTGCAGGGAATTTCTTACGGTAGAGATGTATGTATCGTCGTATTTGTAGATCAATACACCGACTGTGGGCAGGTCGCCGCTTGCTGCGTCGCCTTCTGTTGCAGCATCACTGGAGCCGCCGCCGCAGGCTGCAAGGCCCAACACCATCACGGATGCCATCAGCATCGCCAAAAATTTCTTTTTCATTGTATAAACCCTCCTTTAGATTTTGTCCAGTCCAAGACCGAAACACATGTAACACAACAATCTCCCTGTTGTTAATAACATTATATCAAATCTATATCGGGCAAAAAATAGAGATTTTTTTATATCTACATGGAATTTATTCTTTTTCATTTGGCGAAACCTATAATTTTTTTCTTTTTTTGTCGAAAAAACTGTTCAGAATATGGACTCATGTATCCGCGCCTGTACAGGCACCCGAACATATCTGCCATCACTCAGTTCCATATCCTCAGGCAGTTCCTTGCCCATACCCAAAGCTGAAGCAATGCCAAAGACGGCTTTTCCCTGTTCTTTTGCACCACAGTCAACCGTTGCCCAAAGCACTTTCTGCTCCAGTGCCTCAAGCCCTGCCGGTGTTCCATCAATACCAAATACTGCTGCTGTAGAATTTTTTCTTTTTAGAGCATCCGCGGCTCCTAACGCCATATCGTCATTGTTGCATAATACCAATTCAATTTCATCGCCCATTTCCGCAATCCATTGTTCCATGATGGCATCTGCGCGGCTGCGCATCCAGTCAGCTGTTTCCGCATCCAGCTTCTGCAGTTTCACACCGCCATCTTCAATGGTTTGGAGTACATAATCAGAACGGAGAATGGTATCCTGATGCCCCATTTCTCCTTCCAGCATCACATACTGCAAAATGCCGTCACCATTCTTGTCCATTTTTTCCGCAGAAGCAGCATAGCTCTGCAACACCGCTTCTCCCTGCATTCTTGCCGTTTCTCTGGCATCTGTACCTACATAATACACATGATCCCCACGCAGGATATCTTCCCGCACAGGTTCCCTATTGAAAAACACCAGCGGCACTTCTTCCGACTGAGCAAGATCCACCATGCTGGATGCGTTGGTGCGGTCTACCAAATTGACACAAACTGCATCATAGCCCAGTGCCACATACTGCTCCACCTGATCATACTGTTCCCGCTGAGAGCCATTGGCTCTGGAAATGTTCAAAGTGACAGGACAGCCTGTTTCTGCTTCATAAGCAGCTGCCTGTTCCTGCATAGAGGATACAATGCTGTCTACAAATGTGTCACTTTCCGAATAAAGAGAAACACCGATTTTCAATTCCTTTTTTTCCTTTATGCGAGGCATCCATAGCCAAACCACTGCCAGGACCACACAAATCACACCTAAAAAAATACCGATTGCTTGTTTTCTTATCTGCATCTGTTCTCACCTCACGCAAAAGGAAACAATATTGCTTCCCGACTTCGATCATACATATTTTCACCGGTCACCCAGATTGTCTGAAAAATCCTTTCTTCTTCATTCTGATCTTCTCCAGTCATAATCATGGTCAGCTTCTGCACACCAAAGTATCCTGCGCCACAAGCATCTATCACAGCCACGCCAGCAATATTTTCTTTTTCAAGCTGTTCTCGGATCATTCCACTCCAACCCATACCAAACAAAGGTAACTCGCATCCATTATTTTCGCAGACCTGCGCCATGGCTTCCAGTGCCTGTGTATCACAGGAAACAACCATATTGCCCCCCTGTGCTGCAAGACCACTGACAAGCGCTTTTGCTTCTGCATAATCCGCAAGTTCCACACACCGTACCATAATGCCTGCCTGGGGGAACAATTCTTCCAACAGATCATGCATACGCTGCACCTGATCGCTGCTGTCTTTATGAGACACCAATGTTACACTTTGTCCTTTATCTCTTGCCTCAGATACTTTTTCCACCAGCAATCTTGCAATGGCTTCTCGGTCAAAGGATACCGAAGATTTCACCCGCGGAGATTCCGCTTCTGTATCCCACAGCACCACAGGAACACCTACGGGAATCTGTTCCAGAATTTCTTCTGTGACTCTGCTGCTTCCACATTGGAGCAAAATACCTTCGCATCCAATATCCAATTCTCGCTGCACCAATGTCTGCATATCCATCTGCTGTGCTTCATAATCCCGCAGATTGAGAAAATGCATGTCTGCATGATAGGCTTGGGCAGCCTTTTTGGCTCCTTCCCGCAGATTCATATTGATGCTGTCCTGCGGGATGTCTACAATAACAGAAATATTGGACACATCCACTTTTCTTTCCTTCCAGATATAATCTGTAGAGGAAATCAGAAACAGCACAACCAAAATGAGGATATCCACAAAAAGAAAGATTTTCTGTTTTATGGTCATGATACCATCCCCCTTTCTTTCATTTCTTCATAGGGAATGGCTGGCAGGTGAATCTCGATACAAGTACCCTCATCCGGTTCCGAAAGGATGCGCAGACCATATTTCTCCCCAAAGACTAGCTGGATTCGCTCCTGCACATTCCGCAGCCCTACGCCAGAGCCTTTTCCAGTCTGGACAAAATCCCCACGCAGAAGGGCTTCTGCTCGCTCTTTCGTCATACCGCAGCCGTTATCTGTTACAGAAAGTATCAGTTCTTCCCCTTCCAGATAACCTTTTACGGTCAATTCTCCATCATCATCCATAAATTCCATGGCATGATAAATGGCATTTTCCACCAAGGGCTGCAAAATCAGCTTCACAGTTCCCAGCTGTTTTGTTTCTTCTTTTACATCAAAGGCATAAGTAAATTTATTTTTGAAACGCATTTCCTGTATCATCAGATAGTTTCGCACATGCTCCACTTCATCGGAAACGGGAATAACGGTCTTACCCCTGCTCAAACTGATACGGAAAAATCGTGCTAGTGCTGTCACCGCTTTGACGGCATCACCGCTTTTTTCATTTTCGATCATCCATACAATGACATCCAGTGTATTATACAGGAAATGAGGATTGATCTGATTTTGCAGTACCATCAAATCGCTTTTTCGCTTGGCTTCATGTTCCTGCACAATATCCTCCATGAGCTGTTTCAGGTTCCGCTCCATCTCCTCAATGGCATTGGACAGATTCTGTATCTCATACACACCGGAAGCCTGTATCTTCGTATTCAAATCCCCTGCCTGAATTCGTTTTACAGCACCTTCCAGTCGATGCATAGGCTCTGTGACTTTTCTGGAAACATAAAAGTTGATGAGCATCATGGCATTGAGGAAAAACGCCAGCAAAAACAGGATGAAACTTCGTGTTTTCCAATTATGCAAAGACGGCGTATCCCCTTTGGATACCCCCACCATATGCCAGCCCGTATAGCCAATGGTCTTATGTAGGAACGTATAGGGTTTTGCCTGCACATCTCCTTCCAGAGAGGACATAAGCAGCGGCAAGGTTTCCTCTTTCATGGTGCCTGCCGCAATCTGGTCCTGCATGGGATGATACAGCAGATTACCATTTTCTCCTGCCAGATATACATAGGATTCTTCCCCTACCATGACATTTTCCAGCATATCCTGCAATACATCATATCGCAGATTGATGAGCAGCACGCCACGCTTTGTCTGATCTCCCATGGTCAGCTGTACCATACGGCTCATAGGAATCACCCGTGTATAGCCATCGCCTTCTGCCCGGAATACCCGGGAAACCTGCGGTGCCCCAAAGCGGATATTTTCCTCTGTATCCAAAGCACTGCCATACCAAGCTTCTTTCTGCAATGAAAAATTGGGTCGCAGATGACTATTGGGTGTAGCACAAATCAAATTGCCGTCAATGGAAAAGAGGGCAATGCTTTCCACATTATCTTTATTCATTTCATAAATCAGCCGAAAATCATCAGAAATGGTATCCTGCTGCAAATCCGTCCCCTTGATAACGCGGTAATATAAGGTATCCGACACTTTGATCATATTACGAAAATGGGCTGTCACCTGTTCTGCCGCATCTTCTATGCGAGTATCGTTTCCTTCCCATGTGGTTTGGGCAGATTGTGCCGCAAAACGATAATAGAAAGAAATCCCCATCAAAAGCGTTGCCACCACAGATGTCAGCGTAAAGGAAACCCACAGCAGTTTTCGCAGTTCAATATGCTTGCTGCCATCCAAAAACCGCTGCTGCAGATATTCTTTTCCCTTTTGAAAAATGCCCATGGCTTTCCTCACTTTCCACGAAACTTATTCGGAGAAACCCCAAATTTCTTTTTGAATACATAGCCGAAATAATTCGGCTCGTCATAGCCAACCTTTGCGGCAATCTGATATGTTTTTTCGTCGGTTTCCTTTAGCAGTGCAGCCGCTTTTTCCATGCGGATGCCCGTCAGATAGGAAATATAGCTTTCTCCCACTTCTTTTTTGAATATGGTGGAAAAATAAGCTGTACTGATATGGAGATAACTGCATACCATCTCCAATGAAAGGGCGGAATTGGCATAATTTTCCCCAATATATTTCTTTGCCTTTTCAATCAATGTCTGAGTGGTTCCCACACGTTCCCGATACAATTTGCCGCTGATGGCAAAGCAGACTTCACAAAGCCAGTCCTGCATATCCGCGCTGTCCCGGATGCCCGTGAGCACACCGTTGTAGTCAGAGTATTTACCAAAGACGATGTTTTCTTCCAAGCCATTTTTCTGTACTACGCGCAAAATGACACTCAGAATATCGATGATATATGCCTGAAAACTGCTCTGTATCGCCTTTGTCTGTCGCATTCTGCCAGAAATGCTTTCCACACAGGATTGTATCATTTCTTCATCGCCGAACTTCAATACATAACTCAGTTCCTTTTCATCTTTTTCGTCCAAATGGAGCAAAGTATCCTTCTGTGGTTCCACGTCGGAGATAAAAACCACTTCACCGGCAGTCCGGCTATAGGCAACGGCTTCCCTTGCCTCCGCATAGCTGTGAGAAATATCTTCGATGTTCTCCACCACGCGTCCAATTCCCACAATCAGGGTACAATTTAAAATCTTTTTGACTTCTTTGCACAATTCCCGGAAAAAAGTGGTCAATTGCATCAGGTCTTTTTCACTTTCCATGGCAGCAATGACACAAATGCCAGATGGTCGCTGGAAACAGCTATAATTGCCAAAGCCCTTGAATCTGTCCTCCAGCAAACGCTGTACAGATACAGCCAACAGGTTCCAACTGTTCCAAGCGGCATTGTCCATTTCCTGTGCCATAACCTTTGCCGCTACCCAGCGATTTCCTTCCAAAAGGGAAAGACCATATTCCTCCATAAGGACAGGAATATCCTCCTTGCCCACATTGCCCTTCACCAGATTGCTCAAAAATTTCTCGCGTAGGATAGGCAGATTTTTCCGGAAACTTTCCTGTAAGTTTGTCAAATCCCGCAAACGCTGGATTTCCTCATCCAGTGTGCCCTTGATACGTAGCAAAATTTCCATCATTTCCTCTGCGTTGACAGGCTTTAAGATATACTCGATGATATTCAGTTTAATGGCCTTCTGGGCATATTCAAAATCATCAAAGCCTGAAAAGAGCACCACTTTGATGGAAGGATGGATTTCCCGCAACCTCTCTGCCATCTCCAGACCATCCATATAAGGCATCCGAATATCCGTCAATACCACATCCGGCTCCAACTGTTCAATTTTTTCCAGCGCATCCACGCCGTTTTCTGCATCGCCTACCACTTGAAAACCAACGGCAGACCAATCTATCTTTCGAATAATGCTGGTGCGGACTTCCGCCTCATCATCCACCAGCAAAATTTTATATGGTTCATTCATATTTTCATCCCCTGCGTATTTAATCTTTCTCTCATTAAATTATAACAAAAAGGGGAAAAACGGAAAAGCCTGCAAAACATATTTTGTAATACAACAAAAAACGCATGTCACTCTTTTCAATCCAAAGAACAACATGCGTGAATTATCTTAACTTTTATAGAGTAGACAGGCGCCGCCGCAAATGAGCAGGACAGCCACCAGAAACATACATCCCGGCAGCAGTAAAGCCAAAAACACACCAGTTCCCAACGCAATCATCAGAGAACCGATCCATCGTTTTCTCCATTGGTTCACACATTTTCTGCCCATAGGCGTCACCCCCTGCTTCTATTGTATGCACTTTTTTCCCTTATGTGTCTGGCAACAAAAACAGGAATCTCTGAAAACATCAGAAATCCCTGTTTTGTATACAAATTAGATTCTATTGGAGTTTCGCCAGATTTTCTGCTTATCTGCTGCCGCAATGAGTTCATCCCTGAAATCAGGATGTGCCAGAGAAATGAGCAGTTCCGCTCTTTCCCATGTGCTTCTGCCTGCCAGATTCACAATGCCGTATTCTGTGACGATATAGAACGCCTGTGTTCTGGGGGTTGTGATGATATCCCCTTCTGTAAATTTGGGCAGGATTCTGGATTTCAGATTACCAGCCTTATCCCGATAAGAAGATGTCATGCAGATAAAGCCTTTGCCGCCAGGCGCATCATAAGCCCCTGTGGAAAAGTCCAGCTGTCCGCCGGTACCGGAAATATGCCGTGTGCCTGCGCTTTCAGAGGAAACCTGTCCATACAGGTCAATGGCGATACAGTTGTTGATGGAAATCATATTTTCCATCTGTGCCATAACACTGGGCTGGTTCACATAGTCCATAGGGAAAGAAAGAAGTCCCTGATTTTCTCCTACCCAATCATAAAGCCGCTGGGAACCCAGTGCAATGCCGAATACACCTTTCCCGCGATGGAGTGTTTTGCGGCTGTTTGTCAGTTTACCAGCTTCATACAAATCTACAAAACCATCGGAAAGGAGCTCTGTGTGCATGCCCAAATCCTTCAGATCGGATTCTGCCATGAGTTTGCCCACGGAGTTGGGCATACCGCCAATGCCCAACTGGATAGTAGCGCCATCGGGAATATGAGGCAAAAGCAGTGATGCAATTTTCTCATCAATTTCTGTTGCTGGAGGAACAGGCAGCTGTGCCAGAGGTTTATGTTCCCCTTCTACTACCACATCTACTTCAGAAATATGGATGCAGTCTTCCTGTCCGCCATAAACATGGGGCATATGTTCGTTAACTTCCAAAATAATCAGGTCTGCCGCATCCAGAATGGCTCTGGTGGTACAGTTTACCATGGAGAAATTGAAAAATCCCTTGCTGTCCATGGGTGCCACGGAAATCATAGCCACATTTACGGTCAGATACCGTCTGTAATAAGATGCCATATTACGGAAAATCATAGGAATATAGTTGCAAAGACCTTCATCGCAAAATTTCCGTTCATAACCGGAGCAATGCCAGCTGTTATAGGTAAATGTTCTCCGTTCTCTATCCTGTTCTACTGCCTGAATGGGCTGCATAGCAAGGGAACCGCGAATCTTGATATCTCTCAATTCATCTTTGCGTTTTGCCAGTGCTGCATCCAGCAGCACAGGGAAACCGATACCCACACTATAATCCACCCAGTCGCCGTCCTTCACCAGTTTCACCGCTTCTTCCGGTGTTTTCAGTTTTCTTTTATATTCTTCTGCAAAATTCATTCTTTCACTCCCATCTTGATACTGAACATTTTCACGCATGATGCACGAAGCTAAAGCAAAAAATAGAATCCTTACATAAATTTCTTTAGGATAGCACTGCTATTCAAAAATGATAGCTGGAATCCTTTTTATTATTCAAGGATTCCGGCTATATATTTTTTAAGCTAACATCTCTTTTCTTGCAAAAGCATTCCCTTCAGTTGCCCAGAAAAGCACGCATGAGGATTTCTTTCAAATGTGCCTCCAATTTTGGAGAGTCCACACCAATACAAACCTTCACATTGGGGTTTGCTTCCCGCAGTTTCATGGGATCACCAATGGTACGTCCTGCCGCTTCGCCTTCTGTGACAACGGTCATATGCATGGGAAGCATGGTAAACCATTCGGGATGTACAGCGCAGACAGCAGCGGAAGGATCATGGAGATAACATGCAGTACCGCCGCTGTGTTCATGCTGACTGATATAGTATGCCACCATATCCGCATATTTTTCCCCTGCCAATGTACCGCAGTTTTTCCAAGCCTGCAAATCCTCCAATGTCAGCTGAGAACGCTGTGTCACGTCCAGACCAACCATGGTCACATCCAGACCACTTTCAAAAAGGATTTTTGCAGCCAGAGGATCTTTGGAAATATTGGCTTCCGCATAAGGGCTTACATTACCGGGAACGGTCAGCGCACCGCCCATAATGACGATTTTCCCCATGATTTCTTTGATTTCCGGGGCTTTATTCAATGCCGCTGCCAGATTGGTCTGAGGACCTGTTGCCACGATAACCAGTTCTTTTCCATACTTTTTCACAGACTCAATGATAAAATCCACTGCATCCATCTGGGAAGCATGTTCCGCTGCCACAGGCAGTTCCACCTGTCCCACACCATTTTCCCCATGGATTCTGGCGCTGACTTCATGACGGACAAAAACATCCTGCGTCAGTGCTTTTTTCTCTCCCAGAAAAACGGGAATTTCCGGTTTGCCCATCATTTCCAGCAGATTCAGCACGTTCTGTACACCCACTTTTGTATACACATTGCCATAAGTACCTGTTACACCAATCAGTTCCAAATCCGGACTGCCTACGGCATAGGCAAGCGCCATAGCGTCATCAATACCTGTATCCAAATCCAGTATCAGTTTCATAATTTTCCTCCTTATACTGCAAAAAATGGGTAAAACCGAAAAGGTTTTACCCATTTATCCACAGATCTAATGAAAATCAGGCTCAGGCGTGTGCCGCTTCGTCCTGTTTTCTCTTTTCCTCGATGGTTTTCTTCAAAACCATATCTTTGACCTTCATCAGTCGTGTGGTGCTGGCTCTTTCGTTTTCCTCCAGCTTCATGGCAATAAACTTAATGGTTTCCTGATAATTGGGAATCATTACGTTTTCCAGTGCGTTTACACGACGGCGGGTACGTTCAATTTCCTGTGCCAAAAGCTGTGCTGTCTTTTCGCTTTCTGCAAGACGCAGCAGAGGCTCCATGGCATCGGAGAAAGAATTCATGGCGCTGTCCAGTTCCCCGGAGGTAAATGCTGTACCATAAGGATAAATATCCCCGCTGCCTTCCTCTTTCTGGAAGTCAAACACAGGTACGTTTACGCTCATGATGTTGCGGTTCTTTACTTTGACCGCTACGGACTGCTGGGGAATCATCAGTGCTTCCGCCAATGTGCTTTCGCTCATAACGGCTCTGGCGATGATGAAGTTCTGGTATGCGCTTTCCAAAGCTGCTTCCGCCTGTTCACGGAGGCGTTTGTTTTCCCGCACGATTTCCAGAAACTGTTTCATCAGTTCGTCCAGTTTATCTTTCAGCAGCTTATGACCTCTGGTCGCGGTTTTGAGTTGACGTTTGAGCCTTGTCATTTCCATTCGGGTAGGATTGACATTCAATTTAGCCACAATGCATCACTCCTCGTCCGCCAGATATTTTTCCAGATATTCGTCACGAATACGTTTCAATTCGCTCTTAGGCAGCATACGCAGCAGTTTCCAGCCAGTATCCAGTGTCTGTTCAATGGTTCTGTCTGTACGGAAGCCCTGAGAAACATACTGTTTTTCAAATTCATCGGCGAATTTCGCATACATCAGGTCGATTTCGGACAATGCGCTTTCACCCAGAATTGCCATCAGTTCTTTTGCGTCTTTCCCGCGGGAATATGCCGCAAAGAGCTGGTTCATGGTATCGGCATGGTCTTCACGAGTCTTGTCTTTCCCGATACCTTTATCTTTCAGACGGGACAGAGAAGGCAGAACGTCGATAGGAGGCTGGATGCCTTTTTTATACAGGTCACGGCTCAGGATGATCTGACCTTCTGTGATATACCCTGTCAAGTCAGGGATAGGATGGGTCTTATCATCTTCAGGCATGGTCAGAATAGGGATCATGGTGATGGAGCCGGGTTTGCCTTTGATACGACCTGCACGTTCATACATGGTAGCCAAGTCAGTATACAGATAACCAGGGTAACCACGACGACCGGGAACTTCCTTCTTCGCCGCAGATACTTCACGCAGGGCTTCTGCGTAGTTTGTGATATCTGTCAGGATAACCAGTACGTGCATGCCCTGTTCAAATGCCAGATATTCCGCGGCAGTCAGTGCCATACGAGGAGTACATACACGTTCTACGGCAGGGTCATTTGCCAGGTTTACGAATACGACAGAACGGTCGATGGCGCCTGTCTGTTTAAAGTCATTGATGAAGAATTCAGCATCTTCGAATGTGATACCGATGGCCGCGAATACTACGGCGAATTTGGAGTCAGTACCGCGAACCTTCGCCTGTCTTGCGATCTGTACTGCCAGATTTGCATGAGGCAGACCGGAACCAGAGAAGATAGGCAGTTTCTGACCACGAACCAGTGTGTTCAGACCATCGATAGCGGAAACACCTGTCTGAATGAATTCCGCAGGATATTCTCTTGCTGCGGGGTTCAAAGGTGCGCCGTTGATGTCCAGACGTTTTTCAGGGATGATGTCGGGACCATTATCGATGGGTTTACCCATACCACTGAAGACACGACCCAGAATGTCAGGAGATACGCCGAAGTCCAAGCTTTTGCCCAGGAAACGTACTTTACTGTCAGACAGGTTGATACCTGTTGCGCTTTCGAACAGCTGTACCAGAGCGGTATCGCCGTTTACTTCCAGTACTTTACATCTTCTGACTTCACCATTGGACAATTCAATTTCGCCCAGTTCATCGTATTTTACGCCTTCTACGCCAGAAACAACCATCAGAGGGCCTGCGACTTCCTGAATGGAACGATATTCCTTTATCATAATTCATCAGCCCCCTTTGCGATCAGATCTTTTACTTCATTTTTGATATCAGCTTCGATTTCATCGTAGCTCTTATCTACGTTTGCTTCTTCTACATATTTCGCACGGCCGATTCTTTCTACCACATCCAGTTTTGTAATCTTCTGGATAGGCACGCCCTGTTTGATGGCTTCGCCTGCTTCTGCATAGAATGTCAGAATCAGTTTCAGCATACGATACTGTTTATGCAGAGAAGTATAGGTATCTATTTCGTGGAAAGAGTTCTGATGCAGGAAGTCTTCACGAATGGAACGAGAAGTTTCCAGAATCAGTCTGTCACTGTGAGACAGGGAATCCACGCCGACCAGCTGTACGATTTCCTGCAATTCTGCTTCGGTCTGCAGCAGGCGCATTGCCAATGTACGCTGTTCGGAGAAATGCACATCAACGTTTTTGTCTGCCCATTCATCTACTTTATCCTGATACAGGGAGTAGCTGGTCAGCCAGTTGATGGCAGGGAAATGACGTTTATACGCCAGAGAGGAATCCAGACCCCAGAATACTTTGACAATACGCAGTGTTGCCTGAGATACGGGTTCGGATGTGTCACCACCGGGAGGAGATACGGCACCGATGGCTGTCAGTGTACCCATTCTGCCGTCAGAACCAAGGCAGACAACGCGGCCTGCTCTTTCATAGAACTGTGCCAGACGGGAACCCAGATAAGCAGGGTAACCTTCTTCACCGGGCATTTCTTCCAGACGACCGGACATTTCACGAAGGGCTTCTGCCCAACGGGATGTGGAGTCAGCCATCAGCGCAACGCTGTAGCCCATGTCACGGAAGAATTCTGCAATGGTGATACCTGTATAAATGGACGCTTCACGAGCCGCAACGGGCATGTCGGAAGTGTTTGCAATCAGTACGGTTCTCTGCATCAGAGATTCGCCGGTACGAGGGTCTTTCAGTTCGGGGAATTCATTCAGTACGTCTGTCATTTCGTTCCCACGTTCGCCGCAGCCGATGTAAACAACGATATCGGCGTCAGCCCATTTTGCCAGCTGATGCTGTGTAACAGTTTTACCGCTGCCGAAAGGACCGGGGATAGCTGCAACACCGCCTTTTGTAATGGGGAAGAATGTGTCGATAACACGCTGCCCTGTTACCAGCAAAGAGTCGGGTGTTTCTTTTACTTTGTAAGGACGTTCCTTACGAACGGGCCATTTCTGCATCATAGTTACTTCGATGTCTTTGCCCTTTTCGTCTGTGATGATACAAACGGTTTCTTCTACGGTGAATTCACCGATATAGATTTCTTTGATGGTACCTTTTACGCCATAAGGAACCATGATACGGCATTCTACTACCGCTGTTTCCTGTACTTTACCGATGATGTCGCCTGCTTCTACAACATCGCCGATCTGGCGTGTGGGTTCAAATTTCCATTTCTTTTCTCTGTCCAGAGAAGGTGCTTCTACGCCCTTATGAATGTTTGTGCCGCTGACTTCATACAGCTTTTCCAGAGGACGCTGAATCCCATCATAAATGGTGGAAATCAGACCAGGACCCAGTTCAACGCTCATGGGCATACCAGTGGAAACCACTTCTTCACCGGGGCCCAGACCGGAGGTTTCTTCATAAACCTGAATGGACGCTCTGTCCCCGTGCATTTCGATGATTTCACCAATCAGGTGTTTATCGGATACACGCACCACGTCAAACATATTGGCTTCACGCATGTTTTCTGCGATGACCAATGGGCCTGACACCTTCACGATCGTGCCTGCTTTCATATTTTCATTCACCTACAATCTTTATTCACTAAACAATATATCCGCGCCGATAGCACGTTTTGCTGATTCTCTGACTTCGTTCATGCCAAGACCCATGCTGCCGCCGATACCGGGGATGACAATGATGGCTGGCAATTCAAAGTCCTTATATTTTGCAAGACTTTCTCCTGCCTGAAGACTGGCCTGTTCGGTAATATAAATGATAGCATATTCCTTTTCAGCCAGATTATGGATGGTTTTCTTGATTTCTTCAGGCGTGTAAGCGGGGAAAATATCAATCCCCAGAGCGAGGAAGCCCATGATGCTGTCTTTATCGCCAATGATACCAACTTTAGACATAAACTTCTCTCACCCTCTCTTTGATAATTTCTGTATCAATGTTATGAAGCTTACAGGTCAGAATGATTCTAACGCATTTCGCTTCTGTTTCTTTCGCCAGGATATAAGCCACAACAGGCTCAGGCGTCAGTGTTTTGTATTTTGCTTCCTTGATGTATTCCATCAGGAAGTCGTCACATGCTTTTTCAAAAACCGTAAAGCCTTTGTCCATATACTGCTCACAAAGGGCACCATAGGAAGTTTCCTTCAGCACCGGCAGCATACTTTCTTCACGGTATGCCCGCTGGAACACGTCCGTACGGATTTCACCGCCGGGCACAAAAGCGTCTTCAAAGGCTTCAAAAGGACGTCCCATCTGTTTTACGCGCAAAATGGTTTTCAGGTTGGTCAAATCTGCCAACATGGTTACATATTTGCGTACAAAGGGATTTTTCATCTCAGAAGCTCTCTCATCCATAGCAGCGAAGCATGCTTTATCCAGAACGGTGTCGATATACTGACCGTTTTTGGTCTTTGCATACAGGCTGATGGCTTCTTCCACAGCGTCACCGTCAATGGTGGGCATTTCCGCGTAATTCCGTTCCCGGAAGTTCTTTTTCATATCTTCCACAGGAATGGTGCCGCCCCGCACCAGCAGCTTTTTGCCGCTGACTTTGGAAATTTCCTCTTTGATGAGCACCTTGATATTATGGTAATCATTCTTATAAAGGAAAATATCAATGAGGGCTTCATCGGGAATGAGCTTTGCCACAGAAGTATAAGTTTCTTCCAGATGGGTTTCGATCATTTCCTCAAACTGGTGCACATCCTGCACCTGGGTTTTGCCATAAGCCGTATCAGAAAGCAGACGCAGCGCTTCTTCGGCACTTTTTGCTTCTGCCATCTGCATGAGCTTTTGCTGGCTCAGCAGCTTATTTTCCATGGAACGCACACTGGCCACGGCGAAAGGGTAAATTTTATTTTTAGACATTTCTACCCCTCCTTAAAATAAGATTTTTGCTGCTGTAATCTGCATTTCTTCTTTTTGTACCATGATGATTGCATCAAAGGAATAGTTATACTCAATGTCACCGTTCTTTACCACAAAGCCGCTGTCGATATCGCGGGTTTCGTCAGAGAGCACATAGCCCTTTTCTTTTACCACATCTGCCAGACGCGCTTTGTCTTTTGCAGAAACGATGATTTCTTTGCCCTGGCTTTCGTCCAGACGTTCCAGCATGCCGCCGATGACTTTTGCGTATTCCGCGTCAGGCAGGTTTTCCAGACGTTTTTTTGCTTCGGCGATGATTTCTTCCAGAATATCCTGTTTTTCCTGCAGGATTGCTTTCTTGGCTTCCATCTCTGCGCCGGAGATTTCTTTTGCCCGGGCTTTTCTTGCTTCTTCCTCCGCTTTTTTGCGGTAGGATTCTTTTTCACGGCGTGCTTTTTCTTCCGCCGCTTTCATAATGGCATCGGCTTCTCTTTTGCCTTCCAGCATGAAGGCTTCGATTTCCTTGTCCGCTTCTGCCATGATTCTATCAATGATGATTTTACCGTCGTTCATAGGAGTCATACCTCCTTTATCCGCAAATTACAGCTGCAGGCTGTTGAGCATCAGGAAGGATACCAACAGCGCAAGTACTGCGTATGTTTCTACCATGGCTGCAAACAGCATACCTTTTGCCAGCTCGCTAGGTCTTTTACCAACCAACATTACGCCTGCTGCTGCTGCTTTCCCCTGTGCGATAGCGGAACACAGACCAACAATACCGATGGGCAGAGATGCCGCAAAAATGGAAGCACCCTGTGCAACAGTCAGATCCAGCATACCGTCGCCGCCCAACAGACCAACTTTTACCATAACGATGAAGGCGATCAGCAGACCATAAATACCCTGTGTACCGGGCAGCGCCTGCAGCAGCAGTACCTGACCGAATTTGTTAGGGTCTTCAGAAACAACGCCTGCAGCAGCCTGACCGGCTACGCCAACACCAAGAGCACTACCGATGCCGCCAAGAGTTGCAGCGATCGCAGCGCCAGCTAATGCCAATACCTGACCGTTTAATAAACTATCTACCATCTTCAACATCCTCCTCTAAAATCTTTACATATTTTGTCTTTCTTTCAAAGGGACGGAATTCTCTGCCGCCGCCTGTGTAAAACTTGCCGAAAAATTCTACATACTGCAATCTACAGGAGTGAACGAAAGCACCCAGTGCGTTGATCGCAATATTGAATACTGTACCTGCCAGGAATACCACAATCAGCACGATGGAACCGACGATGCCGCCGCCTGCCAAAGAGCCCAGCGTATTGATAACCTGTGCAACTACCCCTGTTGCCAAGCCCAAAGCCAGCAATCTGGAGTAAGAAAGTACGTCAGACAGGTAACTGGTGATGCCGTAAAGGCTGCCCAGACCGCCTGTAATTTTCCCCAAACCTTTTTTCTTTCTGCCGCCGGTAACCAGAATACCAACTGCACCAACGATTGCCATATATTTGCCTACAGGTACCAGAGAAGGCATCAGACTGCCGCCAAAGCCGAACAGTACCAGACCGATCAGCAGCAGATACCATAAGCCGATATCGAACAGCGCATCCAGCGGATGACCGTCACGGATATACATATACGCCTGTACGCCCATACCAACGAAGATGTGGATACCGCCCAGAATCAGGGAGAAGATCAACAGCTTCATGGGTTCTTCCAGAGGGTTGAACCAGATGGGGTTGATGGCAAAGTCTACGCCAAAGATGGTTTTTGCGGCCACCGTAAAGAAGTCGCCAAACCATCCGCCGAACAATGCGCCCCAGATAAATGTGGAAATACCACAATAGAAGAACATTTTGAACATACGGTACATGGTACCTTCCAATTTATACTTTTTCAAAATGATGGCACAGCCTACGGAAAGGATGATACCGTATGCTGCGTCACTGAGCATCAGCCCAAAGAAAATAAAATAAAATGGTGCAAGAATCGCTGTCGGATCGATGTCATGTCTTGCCGGCAGGCTATACATGCTGGTAACGCCTTCAAATGCTGTTACCACACCATTGTTGTGCAGCAGGATAGGAACTTCCTCATCAGGGTCCGGTTCCTCAATATTATAGTAGAATTCGTACTTTTTCAGCAGATTTTCCACTTTTTCTCTGCTCCACTTGGGCATCCACCCGTCAAAATAAAATACGGTTTCTGTACTAAGCATATCCCCGACAACTTTTGCCCGGTCACGCCGCATACACAAACTGTCATACAGGTATTCGATATCCTGTTTTGCTGCAGCAAGAGCTTCCAGTTTCTGTTCTTCTTCCTTAATTTCCTGCTCCAGCGCTGTGATCTGCCCTTCATAAGACTGAATCAGTTCTGCCGGTGTCCCTTTTGTTTCTCCAAGGGTCACTGAAACAAAACCGTAAGGTCTTAAGGCTTCATAGAGCTGATCTTTTTCATCTTTCCAGCAAATAAAAGAGAAATATTTCTGCTGTTTATCTGCTCCGATTTCATTTACGACTGCCGAAGGCAATGCTGCCAGCACATCTGTCTGTAACTGTGCGCCATTGGTTTTGACATTGACTGTGCCAAGTACCAGACAAGCATAATCTGTTTCTGTCATTTCCATAGGTACGTCCAATGTTTCCCAAGGCTGAAGCCCCTGAATGACTGTACGCAGACGGTTGATTTCCGTTCTTGCGTCTGCAATCTTCTTATTGGATTCTACCGCATGGTCCACATTCATTTCCGTTGCCGTTTTGGTGGCATTCATGTGGTCAACAAAAACATTGCGCTTGATTTCTTTTCTGGTGTGGATCAATGGCTTCTTACCGGTATCATACCGATTGATGGCGTCCAATGCGACACTGACACGGGCAATGTCCGCTTCCAGACGGGAAACGTCCGCGCTGTTACTGGTACGGAAAATATCCGGCATCCATTCTTCGTCATTGACAACGCCTTCCTGAGAATTGATTTCCACAACACCCAGGCGCATCAGTTCATGCAGAAATGGGGTACGACTGCTGTTCAGACCAATGACAGTCAGTTTTTGCATATCAGTTACTGCCATAAGTACCCACAACCTTTCCGATGACCGCCTGTATTGCTTCTTCTTTCTTTCCCGCAGCCTGCTTTCTGATTTCCTGACAAGCTTCTTCAGCTTCTCTGCGAATACCCTGAATAGTCATTTCACTGTCTTCCACAGCGTTTTTGACCGTTTCGTCCACCATGAGCAGTCCGTCCTTACGGGTCTTTTCCAGCAGCGCCGCCACTTCTGCCTGCGTTTTTACCTTCAGTTGTTCCGCTTGTTCTGCCGCCTGGCGTTTTTTCTCCACAGCCTGCGCTTCTGCATCCACAATACTTTTCAGAATTTCATAAGCCACTTTTATCACCTCTCTCGCTGCAAGTTTACTGCATGTTATCAGGTGTTTCTAAATGTATTGACACAAAAAACACTTTTTGTTAAAAAAATGTCAATTTATGTTTCCTTACATAAAAAATATCCCAAGAATAAACAAATGCAGTTTCCCCTTCTCTTCTTCATAATAATACAAAAAAGAGAAGGTCATATCTGGTAAAAAATGTCTAATATGAATAAGTTTTACCAGTCCCTTCCAGATATGTATCAAATATCAAACATACCTTAATCTAAATAATAATGGTTCTTTGCTGCATTGTCAATATACACTTCCGCCTCTGTGATTATAGAAAAATGAAGATTTGCCAACATTATTGTTAAATATAAATCGAAAATTTTTCATAAAAAATCAAAACCCTGAATTTTAAAGGTCTTGCGAGGGATACTTTGCGTCCTATCTATTTGCAGGCAAAATGATTCCCCGTTATTTTCCCTATTAATTTTATATGCAATTGTGCATATAACACAAAATCCTGTCGCTCAATTTAGATATTCTTTTCTTCTTTTACCATTGTCATACAGATCGAATATGCGTTCTTTTACGCTTTAATCTGACAGAAAGTTTTTTTGAAGATTTTTCTGCAAAAAAAATGACTCCGCCTTCATAAGGATTGCTCCATGAAAACGAAGTCTCTTTTTGTGCTATTTAGTGATTCTCTACGGCTTCCAGCGCACGGAAAATGTCACGTTTCATCCAATGAGGCAATTCACTTTCTTCCACCTCATCTTTATGCAGCCACAAAAAACCATCATGTTCCTTGCTTAACTGCACCTCTCCACCTGTCCAAACAGCCGCATATGTAAAAATACAGAGGTGAATCTGATGCCGGATGATGTCAAACATGGAAACGGGTCTACCAATCTCTACAGACAAGGATGTTTCTTCCCGAATCTCCCGCAGAAGTCCATCCTCGGCTTTTTCGTAAAAATGCAGCCCTCCGCCGGGCAAATCCCATTTCTGATATTTGTTCATATAACTGCCTGCCATTTCTCCTTTGGAACGACGCAGCACCAACACTTCGTCCCCCCGGACAATGACAGCCTTCACAGCCACCGCAAAATCCCGATGCATCTGATTCACCTCCCTTCCTCATTTTTTCTTACTTCGCGCTTTCCAGCAGTTCTTTCAGCTCTTCTTCTGTGAAGTTATATTCTTTGTTGCAGAAATGGCAATGCAGATTTGCCTTTTTATCTTCACGGATGATTTTTTCCAGTTCTTCTTTACCAATGCTGATGAGTGCTTTTTCCACACGTTCTTTGGAACAGTTGCAGTAGAATTCTACAGGTATCTTATCCATAACCTTCAGATCCATATCCCCCAGAATCATTTCCAGAATGTCTTCGGGGCTTTTGCCCATATCCAACAGGTCTGTCACATAAGGAATGGTGTTCAGACGCTGTTCCAATTTAGAAATCATTTCTTCTGTTGCTTCGGGCATCAGCTGAATGATAAAACCGCCGGCACGACGAATAGATGTATCTGTTTCTACCAATACGCCCAGACCTACAGAAGAAGGTGTCTGGTCAGACTGTGCAAAATAATATGTCAGGTCTTCTGCGATTTCGCCGCTGACCAGCTGGATTCTACCGGCATAGGGTTCTTTCAGACCGATATCACGGATAACGCTCAGATAACCTTCCCCAATGGCTCCGCCTACATCCAGTTTGCCGGGATATTTGCTGGGGATATCCACATTGGGGTTGAATACATAGCCTTTTACATGACCGTGGGAGTCACCGGAAACCACAATGCCTTTCAGGGGACCCAAGCTGCGAATCTGCAATGTTACCAAGTCTTTATCGCCTTTGAGCATGCTGCCCATCATCGCTGCCGCTGTGAGCATTCTGCCCAGTGCCGCAGAAGCTACGGGAGAAGTATGGTGCACTTCTCTTGCATACTGTACGGTTTCTCTTGTTGTTGCCGCAAAAGCACGGATACTGCCGTTCCCTGCCGTTGCACGAATAATATAATCCTGCATGTTGTATTTCCTCCGTTTCTTACTCTGCCCCTTTTGCCACAAACACAATCCGCTGGCAATCTTCTTTGGGGCTTTCCCATGTATAATCATCATACATGCCTACCAGCGTGAAGCCGTTTTCTGCCAGAGCAGTTTTGATTTCTTCCACACTGTAGGCTCTTTCATAATGCACTTCTTCTGTTCTTTCGTATTTGCCGTCATTTCCTTCTATAAAAAAGTTCACTGCATAGGCATTGATTTTTTCTTCCGGGTCATAATCGTTTTCCCAGATATAGGCTGCATGTTCCTCTGTAACGGCATAAGTATTCTGGGCAAGGACTTCACTGAATTTGTACTCTGTATTCATATCAAACAAAAACAATCCGCCCTGCCGCAAAGATGCTTTCACGCAGGCAAAAGCCGCTGAAAGTTCTCCATCTTCTGTCAGATAGTTCAGGCTATCGCAAACGCTGATGATACAGTCTGCCTCCTCCGGCAGAGAAACCTCTGTCAAATCCTGCTCCAATAATATAGAAGAAAGTCCTGCTTCCCGCAGCTTTTTTTCTGCCTGACAGAGCATGTCAAAAGACAGGTCCACACCCATGGTGCGGTATCCTTTTTCTGTCAAAGGCACCAGCAGATTGCCTGTCCCACATCCAAGGTCTGCAATGACCTCCGGCTGTAAGCCTTCCTTTTGCCAGATTTCCTCCAGAAAAGAAAGCCACTGGTCATAAGGCACTTCTTCCATAAACAAATCATAGACTGTGGCAAAGTCTGTATATGCGTTCATTGTTTCCACTCGCTTTCCTTGTTGCCATAATCTAAAATTATACCGTTTTCTAAATGGAAAAGCAAGTATTTCCCTTTATTCATCTGCCTTTTTCTCGTTTTTTCCCTCCTGCATCTGTGTACGCTTCCGTTTTCCCATGATGCCGCCGATACGTCCGCTTTCTCTGGATGTGAGCCCCTTCCATCCGTTTTCTGTAATTTTATCCAACAGCCCTAATTCCTCCGCAATTTCATATTTCATACGCAGGTCTGCTTTTTGTTCTGGTGTCAGTTCTTTTTTCATGATTTTTATAACCTCCTGTTTTCCTTGAAAAATGGGCTTTTTTCTTGTACTTATTTTTATTCTTGAAATAATTTTGAAAATTATGCAGGAAAGGTTTGACAGAATCCGATTTGGATGTTAGACTAACTTCATAAGTACATAAAAATACAAAGTAGAGGTGCGTTTTTCAAGAGTAACCGAGCCAATATCATAAGGGATACAGGAGGCTCGTCGAAAGGGGAAAATGCCGAAGAAAAAGACGGCCTTATCTGTTTTTTTCTGGTTGTGCGGTTAAGAGCCGTATGACTGTCATTGGGTTTCCCAATGGAGCGCTACTGGATAATTACCATAGTTTATTGCTATTGTTTATTTTCTATGGTTTTTTGCAGTCGGCGCTGGCCGGCTTTTTTGTTACCAAAAATCATCTCTCACACAAACGTATTTCTGGGAAGGAAGGTATCAATCATTATGAAAAAAATCAATCTTGCTGTTGTAGGCGCAACTGGTATGGTAGGCAGAACATTCCTGAAGGTTCTGGAAGAAAGACAGCTGCCCATCGAAAACTTCTATGTAATGGCATCCAGCCGTTCCGCTGGCTCCAAACTGACTTTCAACGGCAAAGAATATACAGTAGAAGAACTGACAGAACATTCTTTTGATAAACCCATCGACATTGCCCTGTTCTCCGCAGGCGGCGGCACCAGCGAAAAATTCGCTCCCATCGCAGCAGCACACGGCTGTATCGTTATCGACAACAGCTCTCAGTGGCGTATGGATCCCGAAGTTCCTCTGGTTGTTCCTGAAGTAAACCCTGAGGACATCGCTTGGCACAAAAACATCATCGCAAACCCCAACTGCTCCACAATCCAGGCTATGGTTGCTCTGAAACCCCTGGATGACAAATACAAAATCAAACGTGTGGTTTACTCCACATATCAGGCTGTATCCGGCGCAGGTATGGCAGGATGGAAAGATCTGGAAAATGGTCTGAAAGGGGAAGCTCCTAAGAAATTCCCTCACCCCATCGCAAACAACTGCCTGCCTCACATCGATGTATTCCTGGACAACGGCTATACAAAAGAAGAAATGAAAATGGTAAACGAAACAAGAAAAATTCTGCATAACGACGAAATGCGCGTAACTGCAACAACCGTTCGTGTACCTGTATTCGATTGCCACAGCGAATCCATCAACATCGAATTTGAAAAACCTTTCGAAATGGATGACCTGCTGGAAACACTGAAAAACGCTCCCGGCGTTGTACTGCAGAACAATTCCGAAGCCAACGAATATCCTCTGGCTGTAGATGTTGCAGGTCATGACGAAGTATACATCGGTCGTGTACGTCGTGACGATAGCGTAGAAAGTGGTGTAAACATCTGGGTTGTAGCTGACAACATCAGAAAAGGCGCTGCAACAAACGCTGTTCAGATTGCAGAAGAAATCATCAAAAACATGCAGTAATTCCAAATCATATTCTTGAACATCGAAGGAGGTCATTCTTATGTCTATTTTCACAGGCGCTGGGGTGGCACTGGTTACCCCTACCTACGCTGACGGCAGCGTAAATTTTGATAAACTGAAAGAACTCATTGAATTCCAGATTGCAAACGAAACAGATGCACTGATCATCTGCGGCACAACAGGCGAAGCATCCACACTGTCTGACGAAGTTCAGATCGAATGTGTACGTTTCTCCAAAGAAGTTGCAAACGGTCGTGTTCCTGTTATCGCAGGCGCAGGCAGCAACGATACCGCACACTGCATCGCACTGGCACAGGGTTGTGAAAAAGCTGGCGCTGACGCTGTTCTGCTGGTAACACCTTACTACAACAAAGCAACACAGAAAGGTCTGATCCTGCACTACACAGCAGTTGCAAACAGCATTTCCATTCCCGTTATCCTGTACAACGTACCCGGTCGTACCGGCTGCAACATCGCACCTAAGACTGTTTACGAACTGTCCAAAGTAAAAAATATCGTAGCGATCAAAGAAGCTAGCGGCAACTTCTCCCAGATTGCAGAAATCGCTGCACTGTGTGGTCCTGACTTCGATATCTACAGCGGCAATGACGACCAGATCGTTCCTATGCTGGCACTGGGCGCAAAAGGCGTTATCTCCGTACTGTCCAACGTTGCTCCTAAAAATACCCATGACATGGTTGCAAAATTCATGGCTGGCGATGTAGCAGGCGCTGCAAAACTGCAGCTGGATGCCATTGAACTGATCAAGGCTCTGTTCTGCGAAGTAAACCCCATCCCCGTAAAAGCAGCTCTGAACCTGATGGGTTACGAAGTAGGTCCCTGCCGTCTGCCTCTGTGCGACATGGAAGAAAAGAACCTGGAAACACTGAGAACTGCACTGAAAAACTACGGTTTGCTGAAATAAGACACATTTGTTTCTGTTGAAACAGCAAAATATATGCATCCAGTAAGGGCATCCGTACCGAAATGCATCAGAGCCGGAACACCCCTAAAAGGTTCCGGCTCTTTCTTTTTGAATACTGCTGCTTCAACTTATTTTAAGGAGGTTTTTGATTTATGGTAAATATCATCATGCACGGCTGCGGCGGCAAAATGGGTCATGTCGTAGCAGACCTGGTGAAAAACGACCCTGATTGCCAGATTGTTGCAGGTATCGACCCTACTGTTCCTGCACTGGATTTCCCTGTATTTGCTTCCCCTGCGGAATGCACCGTTGACGCTGATGTCATCATTGACTTCTCCACAGCAACAGCTGTACCCGCTCTGCTGGACTTCGCGAAGGAAAAACAGATTCCCGTTGTTGTCTGCACAACAGCTCTTTCTGATGAAACACAGGCAAAACTGGAAGAAACATCTAAAAGCGTTGCTGTTCTGAAATCTGCGAACATGTCCATCGGCGTAAACCTGCTGCTGGATCTGGTACAGCGTGCAGCACAGATTCTTTACGATGCAAACTTTGACATTGAAGTCGTAGAAAAACATCATAACCAGAAAATCGACGCACCCAGCGGCACTGCTATGGCACTGGCTGACGCCATCAATACTGCTATGGACGAAAAATTCCACTATGTATACGACCGTTCCCAGAAACGCGAAAAACGGGAACGTACAGAAATCGGTATCCATGCTATCCGCGGCGGCAATATCGTTGGGGAACATGATGTCATTTTTGCAGGACGAGATGAAGTCATCACCCTCAGCCACCATGCTTCCAGCAGAGAAGTATTTGCCGTTGGTGCTGTAAAAGCTGCAAAATTCCTAGCTGAACAGCCTGTTGGTCTGTACTCCATGAAAGAAGTTCTGGCATAAGCATATAAAACAGACTTCAGAAAAAACAATATTGCGTAAATATAAAAGCTGGAATTCTTCTAATGAACTGCACCCCATTTGTTAGACAGTATGATATACTGAATAACAAGTGGGGTGATTTTTATGCCAAAAGGAGTACCAAATAAACGATATACACCAGAATTCAAGCAACTGGTGGTAGAAACGATGCGGGAAGAAGGTCTAAGTCTCAGTGAAACCATGAGAAGATTTAATATCAACTGTCTCGGTATTATTAAGCGCTGGGAG
>NZ_FRAH01000159.1 GCF_900142265.1 Anaerotignum lactatifermentans DSM 14214
ATTATAACGCAGGAGGTTTCTTTCTTATACTAAAGTATTTTTACCTACCCCCAGTTGAACTGGGGGTTTTGTCATACCTGTTCGGCGTACAATAATGAAAAAAGTTGCAGTTTTTACTGCAACTTTTTTCATGTTTTTGGGATTTTTATTGTTTTAGCTTTGATGGTATTGGTATTTCAAAGGGATTTTCGGTGGAAAAAAGAAGACAATTTGGATTTTGTATACGAAATAACATGTTTTTTACCAGAATGAGAAAAGAAAAATAGATTATTTGCTAAAAAAATTTGTATTTGAAATGTTTTTTTAGAGAGTTGGCACAGGACTTGCTTTTTATTAGGGCGTAACAAATCAAAAAACTTTTTTAAAATGAAAGGAGTAATGAAGTATGATTATTGGATGCCCTAAGGAAATGAAAGCTGGAGAAACAAGAGTTGCTTTAACACCCGAATGGACAAGAACATTGGTGCAGGACGGACATGAAGTTCTGATCCAGAAGGATGCCGGTGCGAATTGCGGTTTTCATGATGCAGACTACATTGCGGCAGGCGCGAAAATAGAAGAAACCATTGCCGATGTTTATAAAAAAGCAGAATTTGTGGTGAAAGTAAAAGAATTGCAGGCAGGAGAATACGATCTGCTGCAAAAAGATCAGATTGTTATGGCTTGGTTCCATCTGGCAGAAGATGTGGATCACGATATGCTGCATGCAATGCTGGATCATGGCACAGTTGGTCTGGGCATGGAACTGATCAAACTGCCTGACGGCACAAGACCTACTATCAAACCAATGAGTGAAATCGCAGGCAGCCTTGCAATGCTGGAAGCAGTAAAATATGGACTGGTAGATCGTGGCGGCAGCGGTACATTGTTCAGAAAGCTTTCTGGACTGCCAGCACCCAGAGTGTTGATTATCGGCGGCGGTCATGCAGGCGTAAATGCGGCAGAAATTGCGTTGGGTCTTGGTCTGCGGGTTACCATTGTAGAAAACTATTGGAAGAGAATTGCAGAACTGCGCTATATTCTGCCCGGTGTAGAAGTTATCGCATGGGAAGATGCAACTGTAAAAGAATATATGGCAGTGTGAAACTTTTTCTGTAAATATGTAATTGAAGAGGTTCTTCTATGGTAAAATTTAAATCATAGGAGGACCTTTTATTATGGCAAA